>CAZLYG010000010.1:0-28551 GCA_964563075.1 uncultured Steroidobacteraceae bacterium
TATTCGCCGATCCGGAAGCGGGGATTCAGCCGAGCGACGGCGTGACCGTGATCGAAATGCCCCGGCACGTGACCTACTTCCAAGCCCCCGCCGTCTATACGATTCCCTTGCAATTGCTCGCTTACCACGTCGCCATCCTGAAGGGCACGGATGTGGATCAACCGCGCAATCTGGCTAAGAGTGTGACGGTGGAGTAAAGGGCGATTGCTGACAGGGAACTCGTGCGGCGCCAATCGAAGCGCGCCGGGCGCGCGGATTCCGTCCCCGTTGAAGCGCGGTGTTCCCTTACGCAGCGCACTGCGGTGGCGGCGCCGGATGACTCCGCGAGGGTTGTCGGCCGGCGCCTAGCCAGTCGATACGCGGGCGATGCGTGGAGCGATCGCGAGCTGCTCCTGGGCGCAACGCTCGATTCCTGCCCGTATCCGCGCGAGCACCGCTCGGTCCGCTCCCTGGCTGACACAGTCCGCCATGACTGCGGGGAGTCGTTGATTGATGCGGCCGGCCAGCTCGCGCAGTTCCTGCCCGACCTGGGCCTTGGGTAGCCCGCAGCGCTCTGCCATCACTGCCCATTCGAAGGGTGTGAGCTCCTCCTGACGGAAGGCATCCCCGATGCTCATTGCGAAGTTGTCCTCGATGACTTCTCGATTCATCGAGAAGGTGCTGACCAGGTCATACGCCGGCGCAAGACTCACGCCGCTGATGCCTGCGAAGAAAGACAGGTTCTTGGCGTGCGCATCGGCGTTGCCGATCAGCACCTGGAAGATCACCCAGCGCAGCAGCTTCTGTCGCTGCGCGAGGGGCTGGGCTGAAAGCTGTTGCAGAGCGAAGAATTGCGGCAGGCTCGCGCCGTCGCGGATGTGCTGGACGTCCCGGCCGCTCCCGTACAGCCGTTCATACTTCGCATCCACCGGCAGGCCCAGAGCCTGACAGCCATCCATCACATGCAGCCGGGTCACTGTCTCGCCACCACCGGTGTTGCTGTCGCCCGCCAGAATCCTGCGGTCGAAGCGCTCCACCCTGAGGACCGGCTCCGGCAGGTGGCGCAACTGCACAGTCGCCACGTCGAGCCCACAAGCGCCGGCGAGCCGCATGCAGAAGAACTCGTTGGAGGTGAGGCCGGCGACGATCTCCTCAACCGGCTCCGGCTTGAGGATATGCGTGGACGCGAGCGCTCCCTCGGCCAGAAAGTGCTCCTCTCCACGCACGAACAGAGCCACCTTGTCCTGGTAGCCGGGGATCGACAGCCGAACCTTGCCGTCCCATACCGAAAAGGGCATGACCGGACGTTCGCGGATGCGCTGCGAAAGCTCCTCGCGAGTCACCGCCCGCAAGGAGGTGGGCGGGGTCTGCGCACCCACTGGCAAGATGCGCAATGCGCCCATGCATTCGGCCCCCAGGCTCGCGAGCAATCCCACCAGGCTCCCTTTGGACACTTTGGCGGCCGCTGCGGCCGCGTCGAGGCTTTTGCCTTCCGGCAAGAGATTCTGGAAGAAGTCCCGTACGACGACCGAGTGCCCAGGGGAGGCACGCGGCAGGCGCGCCGGGTCCGCCTCGTCCGGCAGCGGCAGATACGGGGAGAGGGCAAAGCGCTCGGGGTCGGCCAGCCAGCTGGCGTCGTAAATGAAGGAGAAATCCCCGCCGGGCGCATGGTCCAGAATTCCGACGCGCCGCCCGCCGAGAAATACTTCAAGCTCCAACGCCGGCCTCCTTCAGGGCCCGACGCACCCTCGAGTTGTGCTCTGCGGGCACCGCGAACACGGATACGCCCAAGGCGTTGAGGGCTTGAAAGGCCAGTGCGAGCGTCACCGTACCAGTGCCGAGCTCCAGGTCCGACAGCGTCTGCTTGGAGATCCCGAGGGCCTGTGCCGCGCTGGCCAGGGTAAATCCCGCCCCGGTACGTGCTGAGCGGACCGCGATGCCGAGCTCCTTGGCAGAACTCATCTGTAGTTGGGGCGGAAACTCGATCCGCTTGACCCTCTTCATCCTCAACCCCTTTGGTCCTACCAAGATAGGATTTTAGGGGCAAAGATCCCTCTGGTCAAATTTAAACCTACCAAAATAGGATTTTAGGGAAAGGCGACCGGCTCCAGCGCTTAAAACCTGCTTTGGTAGGATTTTATGCGATCGCTCAGGCAGCCGGCTCCCGGCGCGGCGGCATCGATGCGAACAGCGACCGCAGATGTCTGGGGTCCATGGGCTTGGTGAAATGCTCATCGAAGCCCGCCGAGCGGGCTGCCCTCTTATGGTTCTCCTGCCCCCATCCGGTAACGGCCACGAGCACCATCTGCCGTCCCCAGGACTCACGCCGAATGCGCGTGGCAACCTCATACCCGCTCAGGCCCGGCATGCCGATGTCGAGGAAGGCAACGTCGGGCTTGACCTCCGCTGCCAGCCGGAACGCTTCAGCCCCCTCGTGAGCAACGTGTACCTCGTGGCCCCGCCGCTCGAGTAGCATCGCGAGGGCTTCGGCTCCCTGCTCAGCATCGTCTGCAATCAACACGCGCCGCGACGTCTCCAGGCTCGCAGGTACGGCGGTGACCGTGGTGCTCCGACAAGCGCTGTCGTCTGCCAACACGATGGAGCGCGGCAGGATCACGTTGAACGTGCTGCCTCGATCGCGTCCATCGCTCAACACCTGCACCCGTCCGCCATGCAGCTCCACCAGCCCCTTGACGAGCGCCAGACCGATTCCCAGGCCTCCCTGTGCTTGAGCGGAGGACGGCTCCAGCTGGTGGAAGATTTCGAATATGTCGGCGACGTTTTCCGCGGCGAGTCCGATCCCGGTATCACGCACGAAAATCAGCAGTCCGTCGGTCTCCAAGCGCGCGCCGAGCGTGATGTCCCCGCCGGGATGGGTGTATTTCGCCGCATTCGCCAGTAGATTGCTCAACACCTGGGTGAGGCGGACCGGGTCGGCCTCCAGCTGGAGGGGCGCGGACGGTGGCTCGAGATGCAGGCGGTGGCGCCTGCCATCGATCACGGGGCGCGCCGTCTCTACGGCTGAATCCAGAATTTCCTGCAGGCCGACCCTCACTCTTTTCAAGGTGAGCTCGCGGCGTGTGAAGCGCGAGACATCCAGCAGATCATTCAGCAGGACGGCCAGATGATTGACCTGATGCGCGATGATGGAGCTGCAGCGCAGCCTGTCTTTCTCCGTGGCCTCGGGCGACTCGAGCAAGCGTGCCGCGGTCAGTATGGGCGCCAGCGGATTGCGCAGCTCGTGCGAGAGTGTGGCCAGAAAGAGATTCTTGCGATGGTCCGCTTCGCGCAGCGCGGCCTCGGCGCGCTTGCGTTCGGTGATGTCCCTTACCACCGAAACGGATCCGATGATCCTGCCGCGCGCATTGCGCACCGGTGCGGAGCTGACCAGCCTGTGGCGCAGCTCACCGGTCAGCGGAATCCGCGTGATCTGCTCTTCGTCGCGAACGACTTCGCCGGTCAGTGCGCGCAGCGGCGGCGCTTCCTCGATCGGCCGTGGGCTGCCGTCGGCCCGCAGGACTTCGAGGTTGGCTACGATCTTCTCGACCTCGATCCCTGTGACGGTCTCGTGGCCGAACGCGCTCATGGCGGCGGCGTTGGCAAACGTGTATCGCTTGTTGATGTCGGTGAAGTAAACCTCTTCATTGATGCTGCTCAGCACCTGGAAGAACCACTCCCTCTCCGCCTGCACGGATTCCAACAACCGGCGGCGCTCCCGCTCGGCGCGTTTCCTCTGCGTGCAGTCGCGGAATGTGATGACTGCGCCACACACGGTGCCGTCATCCGAACGAACGGGCGCGCAGCTGAGCTCCACTGCCGTTTCGCTCGCCTTGCCAGGATGCAGGGTCGCAGGAACATCGGTGCGGGGCTCGCCCCTCAGTGCGGCGTCGACCAGATTGACTACCAGCTTCCGGGTGTTGGTATCCGCGGCCGTCTCGAAGGCCGACTGCAGCGATGCGCCCGCTGACTCAGCTGGCGAGCGCTGCAGCAGCTCCGCAGCGACTGGATTGAGGAAAGTGATACGACCCGCACCGTCGGTGACGATCACTGCCTCCGGGAAGCAGGTCATCGTTTGCGTCAGCAGCTCGAGCTGCCGCCGCTCCGCACCCCGCCTGAGCCGCGCGCGCCGGCGCCATTCCGCAACCAGACTGAATGCGAGGCTTGCGCAGAGGAAAGCACCGAGCGCAGCAGGCCCTGCAGGCATCATTCGCGTTTCTTCACCACCAGCCAGACTTCCTCGGGGCGCGATCCACCCCCGATCCCGCTGCCATAGCTTACCCGACCAAGGTCGGGGCGCTGCGCCGTGGATCCCAATCCGGGGCGGCTTCCATTTATCCCAGGGCGGCCCCGGCTGCATGCCCTCCTTCAGGAATTTTCACCAGCTCCCGGACCGCCCGCCGCGTTGCGCCAGGATCGGCGCACAGCGCCAGGTCGCCGTCCTTGCTCCGGATCGGCCCCGCCTTCGTCTCCTCAAAGCGCTACGATGATCCCAACCGCGCCTGGCGCTCGTCTTGCGCCCGAGGAGCCAATCATGAGCGATCTCTACAGCGAAGCCCATCGCCGATTCCAGGACGGCAAGGGAACCCGCAATCTCGCCGACCGGCTCGAGTCTCTCGCCCACCGAGAGTTCGATGCCGGCGATCGGGCCTTCATCGAAGCCGCGGCGATGTTCTTTCTGGCGACCGTAGACCACCTGGGCAGGCCGACGGTGTCCTACAAGGGCGGCGCTCCCGGCTTCGTCCGTATCACCGGTCCGGGCGAGTTGGTTTTCCCGGTCTATGACGGCAACGGCATGTTCCTCTCGCTGGGCAACATCGCCGGCTCGGCGCATGTTGGAATGCTGTTCATCGATTTCGAGTCGCCGCGCCGTCTGCGGGTGCAGGGCGCCGCCCGGATCGTGGAATCCCCCGCTTTACTGCGCGAGCACCCGGGAGCTCAGTACCTGGTCGCGGTCACCGCCGAGCAGGTGTTCGTAAATTGCGGCAGGTACATTCACAAGGTGAGCAACCATACCTTGTCGCCCCACGTGCCGAGCGAGTCCGGCAGGCAGCCCTTTCCGCAGTGGAAGCGCATCGACATCCTCGCCGAAACCCTTTCTGACGCCGATCGGAGCAAGGTGGCGCGCGAAGGTGGCGTAATTCCCGTCGATGCGTATCGGGGCGAAGATGCTCCGGAGTCCGGCTCGACGCTGGATTGAAGGCCGCACGCCACCATTCACCCGAGGCGCATCCTTCGGCGCGGCAGTTCTCCGGTCGCGGGACCGGCGTGCAGGCAGATAGACTATCGCCGCCGTGCCTTCCCCAGTCCCCGGGTCGCTGTCCCGCACGCGTCGCAGAAGTGGAGTGTTCATGCGCTCATCGTTCATCAGGCGCAGCGAGGTCGTCGTTTTGCTCCTCGCTCTGTCGGCATCACCCGCCCTGGTGCAGAGCCGGGGCGAGCAGCCGCCCACGGTGGGAGCCGGTCTGACGCAGGCTCTCAGCAGCCTCGATATCATCGGTGCGCGGGCGGCTCTCGATGCCAATGATGCCGTGCTCGATGCCGCCGCGAGGCTGCGCCTCGCCATCGACAATCTGCGGTACTCAGGAGCCGATGTCGCCGACCAACGCCCCAAGGATTTGAATGCCGACCAGCGCAAGACGCTCGAGGGCATCCAGTCAGGAATGACGACTCTGCAGAGCGCGGCCGCCGAGCCGCCCGAGCAGGCCCGTGAGCAGATCACTGACATCCGCCAGCTCACGAGCGGTTTGTCGCCGGCACCTGAAGAGCCTGCGCTCCTGCGTGCTTCGCCAGCGATTCTCGTGCCCTCGGCCGTCGAGGGCAGCATGCTTTCGCTGACGGGCCGCCGGCTCGCCAAGGCCGATCCGCGGCTGTTTTTCGGCAATGTCGAGGCGACTCGCACCCGCTTGACTGACCAGCAGGCGCAGTTTGCCTTGCCGGCCGAGGCGCTGCGCAGCAACGACAGGACATCGCTGTCCTATTCCGGCCGCGTGCTGCTGTCGGTTCGCAAATGCCACTTCCTGCGCTGCAGGCGATCGTTGCGCGCCTATACCGTAGGGGTGGTGATGCTGCCCACGCATCTGGCGACCGTGCGAGTTGGATTCGATCGCAAGAAAACCCAGAAGATCTACGAGCAGGCGCCCGTCGCAGCGGGCGCTCCCGCCTCCGCCTCGACAGACATGATCTACCGTCGGCGGTTCGAATATTCGACGGAGGATCTGACGGTGATGAGCTGCACGCGCGAATCGCAGGCTCCGCACGCCGCCGGCTTCTCCATCGACACCGACACGCTCATGGCCAACGTCGTGGACCACAGTGGCGAAGTCAAATGGCAGATCGTGGACCCGTCCGCTACGGGCTTTACCGTCGAGCTGTGCGCCCAGCCGCAGATCGACAAGATGGGCAAGACGACTGGCTCCATCGCCGTGGAGACGACCTGGAAGGAATTTCGCATCGGAGATCTCATCACCGCGCGCGAATGGCTGGCGCCCGAAGCTCTGAACTGGGGTGCGGAGCTCAAGGAGACTCTACCCGCCGATACGAATTCCATCGAAGTCGATCTGGAGTACTTCGATGGTGCGCGCGCGTCCTTCACGGAGACCTCGAACGACCGCTTCGTCAACATGACCTGGAATCTGCAGTCGCGGGAGCTGGTGTTGACGCCCCGGCTGCGTTCCAGCATTGCCGATCTGGAATAGCCTGATCCTGCCGGGGACCGCCGGTAAGCCCTGGCCAGATCCGAACCCTTCATGTAGCTTACAAGCGTCAAGCTACAGGTCTCGCCAATGATACCCGACCGGATCCCGGCGGCTCTGCCCGCCACTCTCATGTCATTGATTTTATTGGGCTGTGGTGGAGGGGGAGGGGACAGCGGAAGCGGCTCGACTACGCCTCCTCCACCCCCTCCGCCGGCTCAACCGACGTTTTCCCTCAGCTCCTCCACGCTGCATTTCCAGGCAGCGAAGCCGAACGCTGCGGCCCCCGGATCGCAGGTAGTGACGGCCAGCGTCACGGGCTCGGTGAGTTTCGTGTATCTCATCATCCGCGTCACCGGGCCGGCCGTCGCGAACGTCACGAACATCACGCTGAGCAGCACCAATTCCGGGCAGGGGTCGGTCGTGCCCGCCGATCCGGCACAGCTCGGCTACGGGTCGTTCTCCAGCACCATCACTGTCGTTGCCTGCACGACCGATCCGAATTGCACCGGTGCACAGCTGGCCGGCAGTCCCGCGACCATCAACGTTACCTACACCGTCGGATCGTCAGTCGAGACTGACACTGTCATGCCGAGGGTGGTTGCGGCCGGTGAGACGGGAGCGGTCATCCTCAGGGGACACGGGTTCACCCCGGCGACGAGTGTCAGCTTCGGTGGCCAGAGTGCAACGTCTCTTACAGTCGTGAACGACAGTGAGATTCATGCGAGCTATCCGTCGCTTCCGGCGGGCACATACCCGATTTCGCTGAATGCGGGAGCTCTCTCCCATCACGCCTCCCTCGTGAGCGTTGCGCCACCGGCATTTCCCGCCGCGTCCTTGACCTATCCTTCCGCTCCCATCGCCGTGCAAGGCCTCGTGTTTGATCCCGAGCACAGCGCGCTGTTCGTCGCCGTCCACGGGGCCTCGGGTGATGCGGTGCTGCGCTACGCTTTCAGCGGCGGCGCCTGGCAGAGCCCCTCCGTTGCGCCAGTGGGCACGTTGGGAGGTATTGCGCTCTCGCATGATGGATCGCAGCTGCTCGTCGCCACCGACTCGGGACTCACGGAGCTCAGCTCGCAGGATCTGTCGGTCACGCGCACCACGGCGCTTCCTACGGACGTGGGGCGAGACCATCCCCTGAGCGTCGCACTGGCGAACGACGGCAACGCCCTGATTACCCGCGACCTGGGCGGCTTCACTCGTCCGCTGCTCTACTCGGAAAGCGCGAAAACACTGATAGTCGAGGGCGCGCAGACTTCGGGCAGCCTCGCGTACAACGCTTTCGCCGGCGCCAGCGCCGACGGCTCGAGCGTGCTGATCGCACAGGCCGGAGGCCTGAGCAGTCCACAGCCGCTTCTGAAGTACGACGCGTCGCTGGGGACCCTCACCCCCACCAGCCTGAACTACGAAACCACGGCCAACGTGTTCGGCCCACAAACACTCGCAGCATTCGCGCCGGCAATGGATACAAACGGCAGCCACATCGTCCTCATCGGGCACGCGCAGCTGGCGGCCGTCTTCGCCACCCAGGTCTATGACTCCAATCTGCAGTTGCTGGGCACTCTCCCAGTGATGACGATTGCAGCGGTGATCAGCCCGGACGGCACGCGCGCTTACGCGCTCGATGACTCCGGTAACCTGTCAGCTTTCGACTTGACGGCGAGTCCGGCGGGTCAGGGAGCTTATCCGCAGGTGGGCGCGTCCGTGATGCTCGGCACTTTCGGCGAAACCACCGACTACGCCGGCGAGCTGCCCTATGCGCGAGTCAAAATGGCCATCAGCCCCGACGCGGGCACGCTTTTTCTGGCGGGCTCAGGCGGAGTGGGCGTGCAGCCGGCGCCGCATTAGGCACTGGGCTCCGACGTCGCACGGAGGCGACGATCCGCCGATTGTGACGAACCGACGGGCGCTCGCGCGCCGCGCGCGACTACACTTCCGCCAGCAGCGACGAATCGGATCCCGTCGCCGGAAGGAGACTGCATGAAATGCCCGCACTGCAAGAGCACCGATCTGCGACCCACGATGATCGAGGAGTACCTCCCGGGAATGGGCTGCAGCACCTGCCACGGCAGTCTCGTCTCACTCTTGTACTACCGGCACTGGGCTGAAACCCGCCAGGCGGCCAGCGAAGGCCCCGACACTGCCGCTGCGGCCCTGGAGACCACGGATACGGCGGCTGCGGTCACGTGCCCGAAATGTGAGCGGATCATGGCGAAGTACAAGATCACGGGGCGCATCTCGAATCGTCTCGACGTCTGCTCCACTTGCGATGAGGCGTGGCTGGACGGCGGCGAATGGGAGCTGCTCGAAGCACTGCATCTGAGCCTGAAGATGCCGGCGATTTTCACGGATGGCTGGCAACGCCGCATCCGCCGTGAGCTGACCGAAGAAACGCGGCGATCCATCCTCACCCGGATGATCGGCGAAGACGGCACCAGGCGCGTGGAGGAGTTCAGGAGCTGGCTGGGTACCACCCGGCACAGGTCGGACATTCTGACGTACCTCTATCGCGGCTGAGCTCGCGAGTCGCGCGCCATGCGAGCCGTGCTGTTCGATCTCGGTAATACACTGGTCTCCTATTACGCCGTGGCCGATTTTGGCCCGGTGCTCAGGGCCTCTCTGCGCGCGTGTGTGTCAGTGTTGCCACCGGGCGCCGGAGTCGACGAAAACGGGCTCGAGGAGCAGGCGCTGCGGTTGAACGCGGAGCGCGAGGATCACCGTGTCTGGCCGCTCGACGAGCGACTCAAGCTGCTATTCGCCGGCTGCACGCCCCATCCTGCGCTGCTGCAACAACTCACCCGGGCCTTTCTGCGGCCGATTTTCGCGACCGCGCTTACGGATCCGGATGCTCTGCCGGTTCTTCAGAGTCTGCGCGCAAGAGGTATACGTACGGCGATTGTCTCCAACACCCCTTGGGGCAGCCCGGCAGAGGAATGGCGCGCAGAGCTCGCGCGCCACGGACTGCTTGCGGCTGTCGACGCGACGGTGTTTTGCGAGGATGTCGGCTATCGCAAGCCGCATCCCGCGCCGATTGCGCGTGCTCTGAGTATTCTGGAGGTGCCCCCGGAAGACGCGGCATTTGTTGGCGACGATCCGAAGTGGGATGTCGTGGGTGCTCAGCGCGCCGGAGTGCGACCAATACTGCTCGCGAAGCACGGCGCGTCGGCCGTCCCTGCCGGAGTCACCGTCGCGACAAGTCTGCCGCAGGTGCTGGACGTGTTGAACGCGTCTCACGTCCCGGGCCGCTGACCCCGCCGCACGGCCGGGCCGCTGACCCCACCGCACGCCCGGACCCGCTGACTCGCTACTCCCGCTCGAACTCCGCGAACCCGCTGTAGTTCCACGGTCGCAGTGCAAGTGCGAAGGCCGTCCCGCGACGCGCCTGCGCGACGCCGCGATCTCGCTCGATGATCTCCACGCATTCCCGCGCCGCGCTCTGCAATGCACGCTTGAGTTGTAACAGCGCCGTATCGGTAATCTCCCCGCCGTGGAAGAAGAACTCCTCGTGGCTGTCCGAAAAGTGGCTGGCGAGGAATTCACGCAGCAGCTTCTGGTGAATGTACTTCTGCACCGGGCCGCCCGCGCGCCAGGTGAAGTGGCGGCTCACGAGCAGGCGCACCTTGTTACCCGGCTGCAGCTCGATCACCTTGAGGCGATCGAGCCTGATCAGGTATCGCAACAGCTCCGGCTGCGTGAACCGGTAAGCGCGCACGATCTCCTCGAAGGGAGTCCTGTTGACGACCAGCCAGGCGACGAGCAGCAGCTTCGGGTCCGAAACGATCTCCTGCTCCTGGATCACGGTGAGCTGATTCGTCGGCGCGGCGCGCTGCTGGGCCCGTTCGACGAGCTCCCACAGGCTCATTCCCAGCAGCTCGCAGATCTGGTCGACGCGCTGCAGCGAGAAATCGCCTTGGGAGAACAGCCGCTTCACGCTCGCAACACTCAGGCCGAGGTGCCTGGCAACCGCGGCATAGGTGTGACCCTTCTCGCGCAGGGCAAGCTTCAACTCCGTCACGATCCGTGCCTGATCCGCCATGGCCATGGTGCTGTAGCTCCGGCAAGGGACGCCAGGCATAGGGTATCACCAGATGATACCCGGCAGCCTAATGGACGCTCCCTGGAGGGAATAAGTAGTCCTGGGCGATACCTCACGGCAGAGTGCCCCGGTCATGAACAACGCCAGGGGGCGCTATGAAACGGTGGTGGGTCGGTGGTCTTAGCCGATCGGGGCCTGCCCGGACGGTCCGGATTCGAGGGGCTGGAGGGCGTGCAGCGGCTGTACGGTGTCGATCTCATGGCGCTCGTCTCCTATGACCAGGTCACGCATGTCGATGACAACAACTGGTCACTGGGATATCTGACGATCGTCGGAGCGGCCGTTCTCAAGGGCACCCGCCACGACGTGTCGACCCTGATCGACCTCGCAGTCGTCGATGCGCCGTCACGCTCGCTGGTGCTGCGGGCCGGTGGAACGGATACCCGTGCCGGGACTGCGACGTTGATCCAGGAGGATCGGGAATCTCGCGAAGCAGGTGTGGCCGGGTTCACAGCCGCCACGGCGCAAATGATCGAGCATTTCGACTCGGCCCTGACTCAGTTCGAAGCGGACGTGCGCGCGGGCCGGGCAAATGTGCGGATCGTCTCCCGCAACAGCGTCGTGCCGACACGCTCGAGCGGCGGTGGAGGAGCCTTCAGTTGGACGTGGCTGCTGGCGCTTCTGCCCCTCGCCGCAGCGCGGCGGTGGACAGCGCGCGACGCGCAATGAGGCAACCAACAATGGGTCGAGTGGTCCTGAAATCCTTCCTGCGTGCCGTGCTGCGTCCGCTCTTCCGCGTGCGCGTGTCAGGCGATGCGCGCGAGTTCGTGAACGAGCGCACGCTCATCGTGGCCAACCACGAGTCCTTCCTGGACGGCCTGCTGCTGGCGACCTTCCTCCCGGTGGATGCGACCTTCGTTGTGCATTCGCAGCTGAAGAGCAGCCTGCTGTTCCGCTGGGCGCTGCGACTCGTGCCACATCTGGCCGTGGACTCCGCCAACCCGCTGGCCATGAAGCTCATCTGCCGCCTGGTCGAGACCGGCCGTCCGGTGGTGATCTTCCCCGAAGGGCGCCTGACGATCACCGGCTCGCTGATGAAGGTCTATGACGGGGCGGGCTTCGTGGCCGCGAAGACCGGCGCCACGGTGATTCCGGTGCGCATCGAGGGGGCCGGTCGCAGCTACTTCGGCCGGCTCGCGGGCGTCTACCCGCTGAAGCTGTTGCCGAAGATCCGCATCGCGATCCAGCCGCGTCGCGAGATCCACATGCCGCAGTTGCCTTCCGCGAAGGCGCGGCGCCGCCGGGCCGGAGAGCTCATGCGGCGCATCCTTCTGGACATGCTCGTCGCGACCCGGCCGCAGCGCACCCTGTTCCAGGCCTTTCTGGATGCCAAGGCCACCTTCGGCGCGGGCTATCGGCTGGTGGAGGATGTACGCCTCAAGGAGGAATCTTACGGTTCGCTGCAGCGGATGGCAGCGGCACTCGCGAGGATGCTGAACAAACGCACCGCGGTAGCAGAGACAGTGGGCATCCTGATGCCCAACTCGGCACCGACCCTGAGCCTGATCCTCGGGCTGACAGCCACGGGGCGCGTGCCCGCTCTCCTCAACTACACCGCCGGTGCCGATGGCCTGCGCGCTGCGTGCACGGCGGCGCAAATTCGCCTGATCGTCGCCTCGCGGGTGTTTCTGGAGAAAGCGCGCCTGCTGCCGCAGGTTCAGATCTGCTACCTGGAGGATCTGAAAGACAACGTCAGTCTCTTTGACAAGCTCGTGATCCTGCTCTACCGGATCTCGCCGCGACTGATGAGTGTGGAGCGGCGGCCCGAAGATCCGGCCATCGTGCTGTTTACATCCGGCTCGGAAGGAACACCCAAAGGCGTAGTCCACACGCACGCTTCACTGCTGTCCAACGTTGCGCAGGTGCGCGCAGTAGCGGACTTCTCGCCGTTGGACAAATTCATGGTGGCGCTCCCGATCTTTCATTCCTTCGGCCTGGCCGCGGGCGTCATCATGCCGCTGGTGTCGGGCTGCAAAGTGTTTCTCTATCCCAGCCCTTTGCACTACCGGATCATTCCGGAACTGGTGTACGACCGAAATTGCACCGTGCTCTTCGGCACGTCCACTTTCCTCGCCAACTATGGGAAGCACGCGCACCCTTACGACTTCGGCCGCCTGAGATATGTGGTGGCGGGCGCCGAGAAGCTCTCGGATGAAGTGCGCCTCTTGTGGATCGAGAAGTTCGGCATCCGTGTACTCGAGGGGTATGGTGTCACAGAGTGTGCTCCTGTGATTGCGGTGAACGTGCCAATGGCATGCCGCATTGGTGCCGTGGGGCAGTTCCTGCCGGGAATGGAATACTGGCTGGAGCGCGTCCCGGGGATAGACAGCGGTGGCGTTCTCCACGTGCGGGGACCCAACGTCATGAAGGGCTATCTCCTGTATGACAGACCCGGTGTCATCGAGCCCGGCAAGGCCCTGCGGGATGGCTGGTATTGCACGGGTGACATCGTGGAGGTGGATGCTGATGATTTCGTCCACATCCGCGGAAGAGTGAAACGGTTCGCGAAGATCGCGGGAGAGATGATCTCGCTCGAGGTGGTCGAAAAGATCGCCGCCACCGCGGCACCAGGCTTTGTGCATGCCGCAACATCACGCGCGGACGCTGCAAAGGGCGAAGCGCTCGTGCTCTTCACGACGGCTCCTTCGTTGAGCCGCGACGCCCTTCTGGGCGCCGCCAAGTCTCTGGGCGCTCCCGAGTTGGCTGTTCCGCGCCTCGTGCGCGCGCTAAGCGAGATTCCGCTGCTGGGAACTGGCAAGACCGACTACGTCCGGCTCAAGCAGATGGCCCAAACGGAAGGCGTCGCGCCCGTCACCGCTGCTTCGGGGAATGCACATGTCAGCTGATACCCTTGCCAGCTCGGGCGACTCGCCCCTGTGGACTCGCGGCATGGCCGCCGTCCTGATAGCGCAGTTTCTGTCGGCGCTGGCGGACAGCGCGTTGCTCTTTGGAGCACTGGCGCTCGTCAAGCTCGATCATTACCCCGACTGGGCCTCCTCCCTGCTGCAGGAATTCTTCGTCGGCCCGTACATTCTGCTGGCGCCGTTCGTCGGCCCGTTCGCCGATTCACGCTCCAAGGGCACCGTCATGTTCCTTGCGAACGGGCTCAAAGTCATCGGCGCGCTGGGAATGTGTCTGGGATTGAATCCGTTCATTGCCTACGGCCTGGTCGGTGTCGGCGCGGCCGCCTATTCTCCGGCGAAATACGGGATTCTCTCGGAGTTGACGACGCCGGCGCGTCTCGTTCAGGCCAACGGGCTGATGGAGGGTTCGACCATCGCCGCCATCCTGGCGGGCTCGATTGCGGGCGGCCTCCTGACGGACTGGAGCGTGCCGTGGGCACTGGTGATCGTCACTGCCTGCTACTGTGCCGCCGCCGGCGCTAACCTGCTGATCCCGAAGCTGCCGGCCGCTCGGCCCGTCGGCCGCCTGTCGATTCCGACGATGTTTCGTGAGTTCACGCACGCGACGCGCGAGCTGGTGAGCTTTGCGGATGCGCGCTTCAGTCTCACTGGCACCAGTGTGTTCTGGGGCGCTGGCGCGACGCTGCGCTTTCTGCTCGTCGCGTGGGTCCCGGTGGCGCTGGGTGTAGCCAACTATTCCATGCCCGCCAATCTGAATGGCGCCGTGGGAGTCGGCGTTGTGCTCGGTGCCACCCTGGCAGGCAGGTTCGTCACACTCCCGAAGGTGAATCGGGTTCTGCCGGCCGGAGTGCTCATCGGTGTCACCGTATGGGTGCTGGCCGGCACCACGAACATTCCCCTCGCTTTCGCGGTCGTCACCGTTACCGGCGCGTGTGGCGGGTTCTTCGTGATTCCGCTGAATGCGTTGCTGCAGGAGCGGGGACATCAGAGCGTCGGTGCCGGAAACGCCATCGCCGTGCAGGGCCTGTGCGAGAACACGGCGATACTGGTGATGATCGGCCTCTACACCTGGGTAGTGAGGGCCGGAGCTTCCATCACGGCCGTAGCGGCAGCGTTCGGCATAGGAGTGTCACTCGCCATCGGCGCCCTGTGGCTGTACAGGCGCACCCGGCCGCACCCAAGCCCTGCCGGCTGAGGGCGCGACCCCGCCGAATCAAACACCACGCTCGAGGCGGCGCCGTCGCCTGCCCGGACGCCGCCCGGCCCCACCTCACGCCCGTGGTGCCGTCACCCGTTCCAGCAACGCAGCCAACTCGGGCGTCTCCGGCAGCACCAGTCCGAACGTCTCCTGCAACACGGTGCGCAGCTCCCCGGCGTTCTTCAGAACGCGCTGTTCCGGCGGCGCGTCGGCCCGGTAGTACGTCAGCTGGCTGTTGTTCAGAGCGAAGCGACTGCGAGCCGCCGGGAGCGCGGCCATGAGAACGAATGTGAAATGCGATTCCGGGTGAGTGGCCACATACCAGTTGGACAGCTCGTAGTCGGGCAGGAGTTGCGGCTGCAGATCGAACCGATACAGCGGCTTCCACGACTGCTGCACCAGGGCCTCCATGGCGAACCCGCCCTCGACGGCAACCAGGCGAAAGGTTTCGTGCGGGGTGGTCTGTTCGATGTCAGCCGCCAGACGCAGGGGAGCCGTCAGCGTCAGCCCGCCGAAGCCAACGTCGGCCACATATCGACCCTCCTCCAGATCCACACACAGCAACATGTGAGTGCGCGGCCGCACCGCTCCGGGTGGCGCATTCCAGACCACCCGCGCTGACAGCGGCGTGACACTGAATCCGAGTCTCTGCAGTACATGGCTCAGCAGCAGATTCTGCTCGAAGCAGTAACCGCCGCGTCGTGAATGGACCAGCTTCTGCTCGAGGGAAGCAGGGTCGAGGCGCGGGGTGCGCCTCAACAAGGGATCGAGGTTCTCGAACGGAATCGAAAGTGCGTGCCGCAGGTGGATTGCGCGCAGCGTATCGAGATCGGGCGTACGCGAGCCGGTGTAGCCAATGCGGCGGAAGTAAGCGTCGAGATCCATGGCGTCGGCACTCATCTGTGTACTGCTCCCTTGCTCGTTGCGGGTCGTAAACCCTCGCGCGACGTGGGGCTCAGCCGAGCGTGCAAGTCATATGCGTCGGAGGAAGTAATCTCGACGTCTGCCCAGTCACCGGGGCGAAGTGACTTGGCGTTGCGAATGTGTACGACACCGTCGATTTCCGGGGCGTCGGCTTCGCTGCGCGCAATCGCCGTACCTTTGTCGACGCTGTCGACCAGGACGCGCATTGAACGGCCAACTCGTGCAGTCAGACGTGCCGCGCTGATTTCGGCTGCGCGCTCCATGAAGCGCTCATACCGTTCCTGCTGCACTGCCGGCGCGACGTGCTCCCCGAGTGCGTTCGCAGTCGCGCCATCGACGGGCGAGTACTTGAAGCAGCCGACGCGATCGAGCTGGGCCTCATCGAGCCACGCGAGCAGCTCCTCGAACTCGCTCTCGGTCTCGCCCGGGAATCCGACGATGAAGGTGCTGCGAATCACCAGATCGGCGCACTCCTTGCGCCACGCACGTATGCGGTCGAGCGTGTTCTCAGCGTGCGCAGGACGGCGCATGCGCTTCAGCACGCTCGGACTGCCGTGTTGAAACGGAATGTCCAGGTAGGGCAGCACCTCGCGTCGGGCCATCAGCGGGATCACCGCGTCGACGTGGGGGTACGGGTAGACATAGTGCAAGCGCACCCAGGCGCCGAGTGACCCGAGGCCTCTGGCCAGGTCAATGAAGCGGGTTTCGTAGGCCTGCTCCCGCCACGTACGTGTGGGATAGCGGATATCGGAACCGTACGCGCTCGTGTCCTGAGAGATGACAAGCAACTCCTTCACGCCCGCGTTCACGAGGCGCTCGCCCTCGCGCAGCACCTCGTCGATGGGGCGGCTTACGAGCTTGCCCCGCATGGCGGGAATGATGCAGAAGCTGCATTTGTTGTTGCAGCCTTCGGAGATCTTCAGGTACGCATAATGGCGCGGTGTCAGCCGCACACCCTGGGGCGGGACCAGATCGAAGAACGGGTCGTGCTGAGGCGGCAAATGCTGGTGCACGGCGTTGAGCACGTCCTCATACGCGTGCGGCCCCGTCACCTTCAGCACACGAGGGTGGCGCTCGAGGATGCGCTCGGGCTTCGCTCCCAGACAACCCGTGACGATGACGCGGCCGTTCTGCTCGAGCGCCTCGCCAATGGCCTCCAGCGACTCGTCCACCGCCGCATCGATGAAGCCGCATGTGTTTACGACGACGACGTCGGCCGCGTCATAGCTGGGAGCCACCTCGTACCCTTCGGCTCGCAGGTGCGTGAGGATTCGCTCGGAATCCACCAGCGCCTTGGGACAACCCAGGCTGACGAATCCAATTTTGGGTGCTCGGCGGGGCATATTCAGGGTGGGCCCCGCCGGGACACGGCCGGGTCGCGAAAAAAGGGCCGCTATCCTAGACGCGCGTTCGCCGCAACGCCACCGAAATCGAGGCGGAAGGCTCTGCCCCTGCCCTGGGGGCCTTCAGGGGTCGGAGTCCGTGTCTTGAGCGGGTTGGGCGGCCTGGCTTGGGCTCTCCCCTCGAGGTGCGCTCGCGCGAACCGAGTGCAGGGTAAAGTACAGCGCCAGTGCAACGAGCGGCATGAGCAACCAGGGCCATACCGCAGGACGGCGCTCAGACGCGTGCGAAAGCGAAGGGTTGGAATGCTCGGCGGCCACGGGGCGGAATCTACCTCCCGGGCGTGTTGGCGGGCAATAGGCGCACGCCAACGCCCGCGCCGCCGATCACGATTCATAGGATGTAACAAATCCGAGCCGTGGGGCAGCCGGAAGCAATATCCAGACGCCCGATGGTCACGGGGAGCCGGAAACGCCGGGGGCCAGCGCTGCCGGGGTTCACGTACAACACACCGTTGTGTTGTCTCACGTCCGGCTTGTGCGAGTGTCCGGAGACAATGACCTGCAGTCCCGCCTGAGTGGGATCGACGTCCAGATCCTTCAGGTCGTGCAGCACATGTACGGCAACACCGCCTAGATCCACCGTCAGCTCCGCGGGTATATGCCTCGCCCAGGCGTCCCGGTCGTTGTTGCCTCTGATGGCGTCGACGGGAGCGATGTGCCGCAGTGCGGCCAGAACCTCCTCCCCACCGATATCCCCCGCGTGGATGATTCGGTGCACGCCCTGCAAAGCCTCGATCGCCTGCGGGCGCAGGAGACCGTGGGTGTCTGAAATCAGGCCGACCGAGAGACTCGACGACTTCGCCACAGGGAACCCATCACCTGGCTGTCTACGGTCTGGGCGGGGGGTTGCAGCAGCACCCCCAGGCGCCGCAGCCCGCGGCTGAATGTTCGTCTGAACAGCGATGCCTGGTAGGCGAACAGGGGTCGCTCCTGCAGAGTCGGTGGCCACATGACGCGGCTGCGGAAGGGCGGGGCGTGGGCGAGCTTCACTTCCAGCGAGGAGCCGAGCACCTGGCTCAGCCACTGCAGTGCGTCATTCCGACCCTGTGAGTACAGAGACGCCTCGACCCAGTTGCCCTGTACATCCGTGATCAGACAGAGCAGCCAGTCCTCCACCGGCGACTCGCTGGTGGCCTCGCCAACGCACAGGATGCGATCGGGAGTGACCTCCCAGGAGGTGCCGCCGCCTCGGTAGCCGAGACGCGCTCCATCCACGAAAAACTGCTCAGCGGCTTCGATCGAGTGCATGGGTTATCTGCAAGGTCAGCGGCCGGAGGGCACCGCGGGTCCGGTCTCGGCTACATGCCTGCCTGAGCAAGTGCTGCCGCGCTAGCGCTGGGAGCCGCAGCTACCGCACCTGAGGCCGCTCCGGCTCGCGCGGCAATCGAGCACCCCGATTGCCATCCAGCACGAGTGTGCAATGGGGCCGCAGCCAGTGCAAACGCGCGCTATCTCGAGCACGTTTCCTCGTGCATAGTCGCAGTAATGATGCCTGGTAAGACGGTCGTGAACGAAGTCACCAATCAATCCACCGAGCTGGTCGATTACAACCTGTTCACCTCGAATCCCGCGCTCGTGGATGCCCTCGCGCGCGAGGCTGGAGCCGCCGAGCACGAGCGACTCGTTGCGCTCGGCGAGCGGCTCGGTCGGGCAGAGATGTTTGCGTTGGCCGATGCCGCGAATCGCAACCCGCCTGTTCTGGTGTTGTTCGACCGCTTCGGCAGGCGACGCGACGAAGTCGAGTTTCACCCGGCATGGCACGAGCTGCTGAAGCGGCTCGTCGCGGAAGGATTGCACACAGGTCCGTGGAATACGTCCGGCCCAGGTGCGCACGCCGCACGAGCGGCCGGCTACATGCTCTGGGCCGAGATCGAGAATGGCACGCAGTGTCCCGCCACGATGACCTACGGGGCCGTGCCGACTCTGGCGCATCAGCCGGAGGATTTCGGAGAGTGGCTCCCGCTGCTGCTATCGCGGGACTATGACTCCAGGTTCACCCCCGCAACGCTTAAGCGCGGCGCGCTCGTTGGAATGGGCATGACGGAGAAGCAGGGGGGCTCCGATGTCAGGTCCAATACGACTCGCGCCGAGCCGCGCGGCGCGCGGGGCCCCGGGCGCGAGTACCGCCTCACCGGGCACAAGTGGTTCTTCTCCGCACCCATGTGCGATGCGTTCCTCGTCCTTGCTCAGGCAACTGGCGGCCTTTCGTGCTTTTTCATGCCGCGGTTTCTGCCTGACGGTGGCCGCAACTCACTGCGTTTGCAGAGGCTGAAGGACAAGGTCGGCAACCGTTCCAACGCCTCCAGCGAAGTCGAGTTCGAAGGGGCCTACGCTGTGCTGGTCGGTGAGGAAGGGCGCGGCATTCCGACGATTCTCGAGATGGGCGTGTACACCCGCCTGGATAATGCGGTCGCATCCGCGGGGCTCATGCGTCAGTGCGTCTCGCAGGCAGTTCACCACGCGAAGCAACGCGCCGCCTTCGGTCGTCCCCTCATCGAACAGCCGCTGATGCGCAACGTCCTGGCTGACATGGCTCTCGAGTGCGAATCCGCGGTCGTGCTGGCAATGCGCCTGGCGCGCGCTTTCGACGCCGCCGACCAGGAAACGGAGGCACTGCTGCGCCGAGTTCTGACGCCGGTGGCGAAATACTGGATCTGCAAGCGCGCGCCGGCGGTTGCCGCGGAGGCCATGGAAGTGTTCGGCGGCAACGGCTATGTTGAAGAGGGCCCGATTGCACGCCGCTTCCGGGAAGCCCCGCTCAACTCGATCTGGGAAGGTTCCGGCAACATCATGTGTCTGGACGTCCTGCGCGCGCTGGCGCGCGAGCCGCGGGCCCGCGAGGCCCTCCAGGCAACTCTGGCGGCGGCGCGCGGACGGGATGACCGCTTTGACTCGTTCATCGCAAGGCTTTCAACAGAGCTCGATTCAACGCAGGATGTGGAGCTGCGCGCAAGGCGTCTGAGCGAGATGATTGCACTGGCGACACAGGCGTCGGTGTTTTTGACACACGGACCTGCGAACTCGGCGGAGGCATTTCTCGCGTCGCGGCTGAGCGAAGGTCCGCCGGCAGCGTTTGGAGCACTCCCTGCCGGAGTGGATACGGGAGCGTTGATTGAACGGGTGTTCCATGTTTGAAACAACCCACAGAAGACTTGTGCGAAGCAGCGCAGCCGACTGCTCGCGTGGCGGACGGCACGGGTTGTTTTGGGCTCAGGAGGATGCGAGTGCTCATCTGGCGCACGACACCACGCGATCTCCTGATATTCTGTTAAATCATTGGGTTCCAGCTTCAAGCGATCACGCACTGATCGCTGCATTCGATGGAAACGAAAAAATCACAGAAGGAAGGCCGAGGGCGTTGAGAGCGCCGCAGGTCTCAACGGGGACGCACGGGAATGGCCATGAGGAAAACCAGACAAAAAACTCACCTCACTCCAAACGAGGTCGCGGAACTGCTGATGGTGAATCCAGTCACCGTCCGGCAGTGGGCGGCGCGCGGTTTGTTGCGATCGCTCACCACGCCGGGAGGCCACCGCCGCTTTCTCCTCAGCGACGTGGAGGAGTTCGCGCGCAGCCGCGGTGCAACACCGGTGCCCCGCAAGTCGGGTCGTCCGGATCGCGTGTTGGTCGTGGACGACGATCCGCAGATCTGCCGTTCGATTGCTGACCTGATCCGCCGCCATGCCCCGCAGGTGGAAACCGAGGTTGCGCGCGACGGGTTTGAAGCGGGTGTCAAAGTCGAGTCGTTCCGGCCGCACGCGCTGGTGCTCGATCTGATGATGCCCGGCATGGATGGCTTCGAGGTGTGCCGCAAGCTGCGCGAGCGCCCCACGCTCAATCACATTCGGATCGTGGCGATCACGGGATTTCCGAGCGCTGAGAATGTGGAAAGAGTGCTCGCCGCCGGCGCCGATGCCTGTTTAGCCAAGCCGCTCGACTCCGATCGGTTGGTCGCGGAGCTGGGGCTGGCCGAGCCGGCTTCTGAAGTCGCCGAGTGATACTCCCGCGCGGTTTGAGATGAGCTTTGACCGAGCGTACTACCAACGCTACTACTACGATCCGCGCACAGCGGTGACCAATCAGCGTGAGATGCGCGCTCGCGCGCGTCTCATCGCTGCATACTGCGATCACGTCAATCTGCCTGTGCGGCGCATTCTGGATGCGGGGTGCGGAACGGGTCTGCTCCGCGCCCCCTTGCGGCAGTCGTTGCCGAAAGCGACCTACACCGGGCTCGAAGCCAGCGACTACCTGTGCAAGCGCTACGGATGGCAACACGACACCATCGAGGGATACCGACCTTCGCAGCCGTACGACCTGGTGATCTGCTACGACGTGCTGCAGTACCTGGACTCGAGCGCGGCTCGGCGTGCCCTCGCGAACTTTGCACGCCTGTGCCGCGGAGTACTGTACTTCACGGCCCTCACGCGCTTCGATTGGGAGCACAACTGCGATCGCACGCGGACCGACCGCCACGTGCACCTGCGCAGTGCACGCTGGTACCGCACTCAGCTGCGCCACTCGTTCAACGAGGCTGGAGTGGGATTCTGGGTGCGACGCGGTGCGCCGCTCACGATGTGGGAGCTCGAATCCATCTGAGAGAGGGGGGCATTTGCGGACGCGGTGGACCTGGCCTGCGGGCGGTGCCAGGTCGGGTATACCATTGATGGCCGATCCCCCTTCAAGGACCTCCGCATGAGCGCGCCGCGGGCATTCAAAGATCATTTCTCACCCCTGGCCGCGGTCTACTCGGAGTTTCGCCCGACGTATCCGCAGGCGCTGCTGGATTACGTGGCGGACCGGTGCGCTCAGCGCAAAGCGGTCTGGGATTGTGCGTGCGGTAGTGGGCAGGCCACGATCGCGCTGGCGGAGCGTTTCGAGCGGGTGTTCGCGACTGATGCGAGCGCCAAGCAGATTGCCGGCGCGCCGCCCCATCCGCACGTCTCTTATAGTGTCAGCAGAGCCGAGGACAGCGGCCTGCCGGCAGAGTCAGTCGATCTCGTGACCGTCGCACAAGCGGCTCACTGGTTCGACCTGCCTCGCTTTTATGCGGAAGTGCAGCGGGTACTGCGCCCGGGCGGTGTACTGGCCGTGTGGTCGTACGGTCCCCTTCACCTCGCGGCGGCGGCCGTGGATCCGCCCTTGCAGGCCTTTTATCATGAGATCGTCGGACCGTTCTGGCCGCCGGAGCGGCAGCTCGTCGATGATGGCTATCGCTCGCTGCCATTCCCGTATCCCGAGCTCACCCCGCCGCCCCTGCGGATGCAGCAGCGATGGTCGCTCCCGCGTCTCATGGGCTATGTGCGCAGCTGGTCCGCGACCGGCCGGTATATCGAGCACCATGGAAACGATCCCGTCGTGGACCTCGAAGCCAGAATGAAGCCGATCTGGGGCGAGGCGCATCGTGAGCGCCGCTTGGAATGGCCGCTGGCGCTGCGCGTCGGGCGCAAGCCTTGAGTCCAATCATCACATTCCGCGACGGTGTGAGCTGCAGGCGCGACCCGCAGGGACCTCTCGGGTTGACCCTCGCCGGTCGCAGCCGGGATCGCCCGGATGAGTGGGCCTCGGTCGCCTTCTCGGGCCCGGCGCCGGAGGGCCTGCCCGAGGCGCTCGAAAACCCCAGCGTCGAGGCGGTCGACGACGGGACATATCGAATCACCTGCGAGGGCGGAGAGTGGCCCGTAGCCGCGACGGCCATTCATCTGCATCGCGACGTTGCCGCAGCGTTCTACCGCGTAGTGCCGCCGAGGCGGCCGCGATGGAGCCGCCGCGTTTTCTGGCGCTTTGTGCTGGGTCTCGCCGGCAATCCCGCCGGCAGACGGCTGTTGCTTGCCTTGCGCCGCCGCTGAGGTCAGTCGATTCGAGCGCTGACGGTCTCGAGCTCGCATTCCGTCCGCGACTTCACTGATCAATGAGGAGCCTCGTGCCGATGCAGACCGGTTTGTATGTCCTTGCCTTCATGGCCGGCTTGTTACTGACGGTTCAGGTCGGTCTGAATGCGGCGCTCCGCAATGCGTTCGGCAACCCCGGAACGGCGGCGCTCGCGAACTTCATGGTGGGCACGGTTGGCCTGTTCGTCTATCTGCTGATCGCGCGCGCAGAATGGCCGAGCAGGGCCGCGATGGGTGGAGCCCCGGCCTGGGCATGGCTCGGCGGCCTGTTAGGAGCCTTCTACGTGGCCTCGAGCGTCGTAGTCGGGCCACGCCTGGGAGCAGCCGCGTTGTTGGCACTCACGGTGTTCGGCCAGCTCGTCGCCTCGCTCGTCGTCGACAACTACGGCTGGCTCGGTTTCCCGCAGCATCCCTTGACTTTGGCTCGCGTCGCCGGCGTGGCGCTGTTGCTCGCCGGGGTTGTTCTCATCGTGCGATAGGGATTATAGAGACTGGGAATCGGGAATCTGGGCGCCTCCGGCGCGACTTCGGGCCGCGCGGAGCGCGTCCCTTCGCCCGCGCCTCGCGGGCCCGCGGAATTTCGGCAGACCGTTGTTCTCGATATCCCTTGCTACTGAGGCTCAGAACCCCAGTTCCGCGAGAGCGCGCATCACTCTTGCTCGCGTAGTGTCGGACTTCATCGGGAACGCCCGAAAGAAATGCTCTCTGGCAAACGCCGCGTTTCGCTCCCGAACGTTTGCAGCCCACCATGCCGCGCGCTCGGAATTGCCATTCAGGAACTGTGCGGCGGCGGCAATCATCGCAATCAACACGTGTGACCCCGGGGCGCGGGCACCGCGCTCGGCCCAGTCCGCCGCTTCCGCGTCTTCACCCTTGACCATGTGTGTGAACGCGCGCGTAGCCATCATTGCGTAGTGGAGCGGGTCTATCGGGCTCAGGCGCATGGCCAGGTCGACGTGCTTCCGCGCGTCCGAGGGCCGACCGCCGAGAGCCTCGGTCCACGCGCGTGCGTAGATCCCCTGCGCATAATTCGGGCTGATACTCGTTGCCCGCTCGAGCCAACTCAGACTGCTGTCGAGGTCTCCTTCCAGCCAGAAACTGCGTCCCATGGTGAAATTCACAAACGGGTCCAGTGAGTCGAGCGCCAGTCCACGCTCTGCAAAGCGACGCGCCTGACGGATCTCCTCTTCGATGTTCTCGGAGTAGCGCATGAACGCGGTTTGGAAATGGACGAAGGATAGTCCCGCGTGAGCGCGCGCAAAGCGGGGATCGAGGTTGATTGCATGCTGGAATAAATGGGCAGCTGCCGCATTGTCCGCGCGATTGAAGCGGTAGATGTGCTGTAAGCCCAGGTGGTAGGCGGACCAGGCATCCAAATCGCCGGGGGCAGTGAGGCCGGCAAGAGCGGCTTCGTGCAGCGGGATCTGAATGTCGAGCGCGATGAGAACGCGGCCACGGATCTCCTCGCGCATCGAGTGGATGTCGTCAACGCGGCCCGCGAAGCGATCGGCCCAAATGATCCCTGCGTCCAGAGTGTCGATGAGTTGGACAACGACCACGAGACGACGCTGCGAGGCCTCGATTGCACCGGAGAGGCAGTAACGTACACCCAGGAGCCGGCCGATCTCGCTGAAGTTGGCGTCTAGCACGCGCACGCGGAACGATGATCCCCGAGCGGTAACAAACAGCCAGCGCAGCCGGCACAGGTCCGAGATGAGCTCATCAGGTAACGCGCTGGCGAGAGCCGGAAGATGTTCATGACTCCCGGCGAACCGAAACGGAAGTACAGCGAGCGATGGACGAGCGGCTCGCTCGAGCTGTCGCACGATGGACCCGAGACGGCGTTCAGCACGGGAACCAGCCACCTCGGGTATGGATTGCCGAGCGGCACTTCTCTGGGCAGTGACCTCGGCGACGAACCGAAAACCCTGCCCGTGAACTGTCTTGACGAAGCGTTGCGCTTGGCCGTCATCGCCGAGCACCTGACGTGCGGATTTGACTCGGCTCGCCACGGCGGCATCCGAGACTGCCCGACCGTCCCAGACCTTTTCGATAATTTCTTCCTTCGATACGAGCCGGTCGTGATTCTCGACAAGCAGCGCAAGGAGTGCGAAGACCTGTGGCTCCAGACCGCAGGCTTGACCGTGGGCGCGCAACTCGAACGCGGCCAGATCCAGCTCGAAGGGTCCGAAGCTATAGACCATATCGTCAAGGATAGGACCCGGCATGACTTTCAGCCAATCTCCAGGATTTCTCCAGGAAATCTACAAGCCTCGCCGCAGCATCCATGGCAGTGTTTACGCACGGCTACCGATTGGCGGTGCCCGAAAACTGGAGGGTCGCAAACATGCCGCTCGTTACCATCGATGTGATCAAGGATGTATTCACCCCGGGGCAGAAAAAGGACCTCATCGCAAAAGTGACGCAGGCCATGATTGATGTGGAAGGTGAGAACATGAGGCCGGTGACCTGGGTGCGCATCAACGAGTTCGAGAGCGGAGACTGGGCGATCGGCGGCAAGCCGCTACGCACTTCGGACGTCCAGGCACTCGCTGCGGGGAAGGCGGCGTAGGCATAGAGGCGCGACGGGGCGGCGAAGGCGCCGTCCCGTTCAGTCTGCAATCTCCGGGGTAACGGCTGTCTTTGTTGCGCTGCGGTCAGGATAGCGTCGTGCGGGAAGTCGGGGAGTTTCCGGCGGCGCGAGAGCGCGATCACTCATCGTGAGCTGCCGCGCCGGTAGCTTCCTCATAGGCACGACGCAGCCAGCGGACAACCTCCGAATCGACCTCCTCGGGAGTGAGGAGCCTGATCTGGAGCGGCATCGTTTCGTGAATCCTGGAGGCCTCGAGCCGGCCGTGAGCCTTCTCTCCTCCGAGTCGCAGGCCAAGATCGACGTGTGATTTCGAGCTTGCCTGGATACGCGCGAATGTCCGCCGCGGTGCGACGAGTGACGGTCCAGGTCGCCAGGTCCTCCCCGGTACGCTCCTTCAACAGTCGCGCGGACATCACCTTCATCGCTTCCCAGCCGCGAACATGCGGTTGCTTACTAGAGCTCGGCGAACTCTCGGATCGAGCTGCGGATCCAGCCCCAGGCCGTCGTATGTTCGCCCGTCTCGAAACAGTGCGTCGCGAAGACATCAGCCGAACGCTCCATCGGACAGAACCTTGCCCGTTTCGAGCAAGGACTTGAGATCGCTGATGATCCAACTCCATCCGCCGCCGCCCCGCCCGTTGAACTTGCTGGCCGCGGCCATGCTCGGCGCACCCTGTACATCGTGTGTTACGGTGAGCCGGCAGAACCCGAATCCCGTCGGTTCGATCTCCCAGGTGATCCGGGTGAAGCCCTCGGCCTTGTTCGTCTCGGAAAACAAGAACCGAATCGTGTGCATGAGTTTGCGCGGTGGGTGAGCCTCGATCACTTCGCCGTCGATGAGGATCTCCGGCATCCCCATCGCTCGCATCCGCGGCGTAGCCCGAGCGCGGAAGATCCCGCCAGGCCTGAGCTCGTACTCCCACAGGCTGTGGAACCCCGTACCTTTGCGACCACTCAGGTGCTGTCAGCGCCTCCCATATCGCCTCCGGCGCTGCCCGAATGTAAATCTCGTGGACCTGTGTAGTCAGGCTCTCTTCTTTGACTCCTGCCATCGTTCGCTCTCCAGAGAGGCCTTGAGCTCCACGAGTGCAGAGACCTGGCTCTCCGTGTACTTGTCGATCCAGCGATCGTGGATGAGCCGAATCGGCACGGCATTCAAATAGTGAAGCTTCTCCCGTCCCGAGCGCCGCGTCGTTATCAGTCCCGCCCTCTCGAGTACTCGCAGGTGCTTCATCACGCCGAAGCGAGTGATTGTCAGCCGCGACGCGAGCTCGCCGAGCGTCTGCCCGTCGCGCCGAAAGAGCAGATCGAGGAGGTAGCGGCGCGAACCATCGGCCAGCCCCTTGAAGACCAGGTCGTCATTATGCACGGAGGCGAAGATTAGGTGACTATTAGGTCACATGTCAATTCGCTGTGCTCGCCTCTCAATTTCCCACCGCGCCGAGCCCGTGGTGGGAATGGCGCTGTCCGGCTACGAGTGGCCACTCACACGATCCAATTGCCGGGCTTAAACCGATCGTCGTGCAGGACGGCCTCGTATGCTCGCACCTCGCTCAGTCTGTCGCTTCCTTGGGACCCACCTCACATATAGGAGGGGCGTTTTTTGTGAATATCTTGCGTTACCGCGAGCGCGAGAGCTAACCCAATGTAGCAAGCGCGCGGGTACGGGCGGGGCGCTGCAGCGAAGGACAGAACATCGTACCACCGAGACAGGGGGTTTAAAGCGTGCTCGACAAGGAAGCGGCCGTGCTGACTACGAAGTGGTGTCTCCGCGGGTGTGCGGTCAAGTTCACACTCATTACCGGTCTGTGGTGTGTCCACGTACCGGCGGTGTCTGCGGCCCCGAGTCAGGCGCCGGCGGCCGATCAGGCCCTAAAGGCGATGGTGGCCCAGGACTTGGCGCAGCTGAACGTGAAGCCCAAGACGGTGATTCTCCCGTCCGATCGCGCGTTTGAGGTGACGACGGCGATCAGGCGAGGTGATTATGCTTCGGCCCGCCGGATCGCCGAGGAAGTGCTGGCACGTAGCAGGGTGCGGGGCTGGCGGTTCTATCCCTTCGATGAGTTCATGGATGGCTTTGCCCGCGGCGGCAACGACCCGGCGCTACTCGAGCATCTGAACACGTGGCTGGAGCGTGAACCGAACGCCTCCATGGCCTATCTCATTCGTGCCGCGTACTACCAGCAGGCAGGTTGGGCGGCGCGCAGCGAATACGTTTCCCGGTTCATCCCGGAGAGGCAAAAGAATTCCTTTGCCGATGACATGCGCCGTGCGACCAGCGACGTGCAGACGTCAATAAAGCTGAATCCGCGAATTCCCTGGAGCTACGCCGTGCTGCTCGACGTGGTTTCAGGCCACGCGAACTCGCCGGAAATGGAAGTGGCGTTCCAGTCCAGCATAAAGGCCTATCCACGCTACTATGAGCTTTACCGCAAGCGGCTGTTTTCGCTCACGCCAAAGTGGGGCGGATCCGTCGCGGCAATGTACGCATTCGTTGACAAGTACGCCGGGAGGGCGTCTGACCGCTCCGAGCAGAAGCTGCTGTACCTACAGTTGTACGCCAATTTGTTGGACGCGGCGTGGTTCGATTGCAATTCACTCAGGGGCGAACGCCTGCAGAAGTGCGTTGATGAGGCGATGAACCGAACCGTCTCCTCAGCACTGACCGACGAGATGCTGAAGGCGCTGAATCTATACAAAGCGAGCGATGCGATTCAGTTCAGCAATGCCCTGTGGCCAATGCTGGATAGGATGGTTTCGACCGCCGGCAGCGGTTCATCAGGACTCGGTGCGGTGTTGCAGATGGCCGCCAACGTCATGGGCAGCGACAACCGGATAATGGACGAGACGGGCCACAATAGCTACGTGCTCGATGACATCACCGCACGAGTCTGGGCGCAGATCGGTAACACGG
>CAZLYG010000011.1:0-28396 GCA_964563075.1 uncultured Steroidobacteraceae bacterium
CCTGCCAGCTGCTGCGCACGCTGCTGCAACCCGAGATCCGCGAGTGCCTGATCGACGACGGCGCTCCTGTTGGGCATCTCGTAGAGGCGCGCCACGAAGTCCAGGTTCTCGCGAATGGTCAGGTCTTCCCAGAATGAGAAGCGCTGCGTCATGTAGCCGACCTGACGCTTGATGCGTGCGCTGTCCTTGACGATGTCGGAGCCCAGGCAGGTCCCCGAGCCGGAATCGGGAGTGAGCAGTCCGCACAGCATGCGGATGCTCGTCGTCTTGCCGCTGCCGTTCGGGCCGAGGAAGCCGAAGATCTCCCCGCGCTCGACGCGGATGGAGACATCCTTCACGACATGCTTGTCGCCGAACGACTTGTTCAGGCCATGCACGTCGATGACAGCGGGATTCGCGCTCACGGCAGAGTGACCGTCACAGGTTGCCCGGGGTGGAGCTTGAGAGCGTCGGAGGAGGCCGGGCGCGCCTCGACCAGAAATACGAGTTGCTCGCGCCTCTCGTTGCTGTAGATCACCGGCGGCGTGTACTCAGCCTGATCCGACACGAAGGTGACCGAGGCCGGAATCTCTGCCGCGCAGCCGTCACAATGAATGCTCACGCGCCGCCCGCGGGTCAGCGCACCGACCGCTGTCTCTGGCACGTAGAAGCGCACTTTGACATTCCCGGGCGGGAGCATGCGTACGACGGGGCTGCCCGCGGGCACCCATTCGCCGGGCCGATACATCGTATCGAACACCAGACCGGCCTGCGGCGCGCGCACGTCCTTCTGGTCCAGTTTCCACTGCGCCTGCGCGAGAGCCGCCTGTGCGGCCTGCGCGTTTGCGGTCTGCGCCCGGATCTGATCGCCACGTCCGGGCAAGCGCGCCACTTCGAGCTGACTCTCGAGCTCGCGCACGTGCGCGGCCGTCGATGCTGCCAGCGAACGGGAGTCATCCAGCTGACTCCCGGACACCCCGCCATCCTTATACTGCTGCTCGTCGCGTTGCAGTTGCGTGCTGGCACGAGTTGCATCGGCGCGTGCCTGTGCGAGCTGTGCACGGATGACGTCGAGCTCCGCTTTGCGCTTGCCAACCATCAGGTCGCTCTCCTGAGCCTGCGCGACCTGCAACTGCCGGCGCGCCTGCGCGACCTCAGCCGTCTCGTTCGTGGATTCCAGCTGAAACATCGGCGCATCGGAGGCGACGCTGTCACCGCGGGCGACGCTGAGCCGCTGCAGCTGACCCGGTTGCGAGGAAGCGAGGTAAACGTACTCGCCCTCGACGTATCCGTCGTAAACGGTGGAAGAATGCTGCGCACAGCCGGCAAGCAGCCATGGAGCGATGATCCCTGTGATGGCGATGGCGCACCCCTTGGTGCGCGAGCTGTTGGTCGTGTTCACGATTTGACCTTCGTCTTAGTCGCGTGGGAGAGGCTCTTGCGGGAAGCGGTCCCAATGCCGTGCAGGAGCAAGCCCGTCACATGCCTCTCGAGGACGGCGGGATCGAGATTCACCTGCGGATTGACGCGTTGCCACAGCCGCCCGGTTGCCTGGGGCACCATGACCAGCGCGAGGATCGAGAGCAGCATCACCGTGGGCTCGATGTCCTGATTGAGCTCGTCATTCTGGCGCGCGAGCGCGAGTGCCCTCGTGAAGGCAACGACGCGATCGAGCGGTACGTGACGCAGCGCTCGCTCACGGAGCAGCCCGCCTTCGTTGATGATTTCGCGTATCCACAGCGAGGGCACCCAAGTGTTGGCTGTGGTGACCTGAAACAACCGATGCACGACGCCAGCTACCGCCTCTTCGGGGCTCTCGTTCGGTGCGGGCACGGGGTCCCAGACGATGTGGAAGAGCGGCGCCAGCCGCTCCTCGACGAGGGCGTCCAGCAGCTTCTCGCGGCTATCGAACCAGTAATGCACCATCGCTGCCGTCACTCGCCCGGCAACCGCGATCTGCGCCACTGTTGTATTGGCAATGCCGCGTTCCGCGAACAGCGCGATCGCGGCATCGAGAAGCTGGCGGCGGCCATCGCCCGCAGGCACCCGCGCTCGTCGTCCGGCTCGATGGGGTTGTCGGCTCATGGGGGGCATATTAATTAACTACTTTATTAATTACAAGCGAAATCTTTCGCCGCACCCGCGGCGCCTGCGACCGCCCTCTCCCAGCCGTTGCGCCGGGCCGCCGCCGCTTCACTTCATCCGGCGCTCGCGCCAGGACTGATCGAATTCGACGATGTGGTGGGCGACCGTCTGCGGGTCCTCGTGATGCATGGAATGTCCCACATGGGCCAGGTTCACGATCCGCAGGTCGCGGTATTGAGCGCGTACACGATCTTCATCGCCGTCGGGTCCGAGGCGGTCCCGGAACTCCGACAGCCCTGCTCGCAACAGCAACATCGGAGTGACCATCCGGGCCCAACAGGCTTCGGCCTCGTCGCGCCGATACAGAACGGGATTCACGATCCGGTGGCGCGGGTCGAAACGCATTCGCACACCACCATCAGCCGTTGGCGTCTCGCTCGCCCATGCGCGCGCGATGAACTCAGCCCGCTCTGCCGTGAGCCGCGGATTGCGCATCTTCAACACCGCAATCAGCTGCTTGAGAGAGCGGTAATCCGTGCCCTTGGGCGGATCGCCAAGCTCCTTCAGCCAGCGCTCGTAGCGCTCGGGCGCTTCCTCGGCCCGGGCGCGTGGCAATCCGATGGCATCCAGACTTGCCAGCCAGGCCAGACGCTCAGGGCGCACCCCGGCATACATGGCCGCCACGTTGCCTCCCATACTGTGGGCGATCACCCGCGCCGGGCTGTGTGGCACGAGTGCCGCCAGCAGCGCCTCCAGATCGGCGAAATAGTCCGGAAACCAATAGCCGCCGCTCGCCCACTCCGTGTCGCCGAAGCCGCGCCAGTCCGGCGCCACGCACGACCAGGACGCCGGCAGGCAGTCGACCAGGAACTGCCAGGTGGCCCCGCAATCCATGAAGCCATGCAACAGCACGACAGGCGTGTCGCTGGGCTCTCCCCACCACGTCAGGCGATGCTGCAATCCGCGGATGGAGAGTCGTTCGATGCGAGGTATGCGAACCGGTTGGTACACGCTGCGACTCGTACGCCAGCTGGAAGCGGCTGCAGTCTCTTCAAGCTCCCAGGAACATGCGGTAGGCCGGGTTGGCGGTCTCATCCGTGAACGGGAAATGCAGCTCGCTCAGGTGTTGCAGGAACTCCGCGCGCTCCGCCGCCGGTACCTGCAGCCCCGCCAGTACGCGCCCGTGGTCCGAGCCGTGGTTGCGATAGTGGAACAGGCTGATGTTCCAGCGGGAGCCGACCGCGCGCAGAAACCGCAGCAGCGCCCCGGGACGCTCGGGAAATTCGAAGCGATACAGCAGCTCGTTCTGAATGCCGCGCACGTGACCGCCGACCATGTAGCGCACGTGCAGCTTGGCCATCTCGTTGTCGGTCATGTCGGTGACGGCGTAGCCGGCTTCGCGCAGTGAACGCACGACCGTCTCACGCTCCCCCTCTCCCCCGGAGAGGGCGAAGCCGGCGAAGATCTGCGCCACCTGCTGAGGCTCGTATCGATAGTTGAATTCGGTGATGTTGCGATTGCCGATCACCTCGCAGAAGCGCAGGAAGCTTCCGGGCTCCTCGGGAATGACCACGGCGAGCAAGGCTTCCCGCGCGCCGCCGACGTCCGCCCGCTCCGCCACGTGTCGCAGACGATCGAAGTTCATGTTGGCGCCGCTGTTGATCGCCACGATGCGCTTGTCGTGCCAGCGCTCGCGGGCGACAAACTTTTTGATGCCGGCTACCGCCAGCGCACCGGCCGGCTCCACTATGGAGCGCGTATCTTCGAACACATCCTGGATGGCCGCGCAGATCTCATCCGTATCGACCAGCAGGATCTCATCCACATGCGCTTTGCACAGGGCGAGCGTTTCCTCACCGACTTTCCTGACCGCGACGGCATCGGCGAAGATTCCCACCCGGTCCAGGGTGACGCGCCGGCCCGCCTGCAGCGATTCATACATGCCCGCCTACTCTTCCGGCTCCACTCCGATGATGCGCACGTTCGGATACAGATATTTCACGTACACCGCGATGCCGGAGATCAGGCCCCCGCCGCCCACCGGGACGAAAATCGCATCCACGTGTCCACCGGTCTGACGCAGGATCTCCACCCCGACTGTCCCCTGCCCTGCGATGACGTCGGGGTCGTCGAAGGGATGCACGAACACGAGGTTGCGCTCGCGCACCAGAACCATTGCGCGCTCGAATGCGCCGTCATACTCATCCCCGTGGAGCACGACCTCGGCCCCCAGGTCCTTGACGGCCTGCACTTTGATCGCGGGCGTCGTCAGGGGCATGACGACCGTCGCCGGAACGCCGCGGCGCTTTGCCGCCAGGGCCACGCCCTGCGCGTGGTTGCCGGCCGATGAGCAGATGATGCCGCGCTTGGCCGCGGCCTCCGAGAGATGCGCGATGCGGTTATAGGCACCTCGCAGCTTGAAGGAGAACACCGACTGCAGGTCCTCCCTCTTCAGCAGGATCGTATTGGCGAGCCGGCGCGACAGCCGGGGTGCCGCATCGAGCGGCGACTCCATCGCCACGTCGTAGACGCGCGCTTTCAATATTCGCTCGATGTAGGGGCTCGCCACCGCCGGTCCTCGCCTCGCAGGGGGGGAAGCTTAACCATTTTCAGGGGACCGCGCGCGCGGCGCGCGGAGGCGCTCCTACGCGGCTGACTGCATGGCGTCAGGTTCGGGGTTGCGGTTGCGCGGCGCTCATCAACGCGGTGGTCTCAGAGGGCGGGCTGCTCGGGATCTCGACGATCCGGTACGGCGGACGGCCGGGATAAGTGCGCAACATCAACGGCATCGCGACGTTGTACACCGGCGTGCCGCTGGTGGTGCGGCCTTCAGGGGCTCCGGAATGCGCATGGCCATGGAAAACCACGCTCACCGGATGGCGGTTCAGCGGCTCCTCCAGGCGACTGGAGCCGAGGAACGAGAAGATCTCCAGGGGCTCTCCCTCGACCGTTGCGCGAATGGGCGAGTAGTGCAGGATCGCCACGCGGGAGTGGGTTCGCAGGCGCGCCAGCGCCGCCTCGAGCTTGATGGCCTCGTCCATGGCCTCCTGTACGTAGCGCTTCACGGCCGGCTCGCCCCAGGCCCCGAGCGTGGCGCGGCCAAAGCCGCCCGAGAACCCCTTCGCGCCGGCGATGCCGATGCCGTCAATCTCGCATGCCTCGCCGCACAGCACCCGTACTCCACTTTCAGCGAGAATGCGGCATACGCTCTCGTGTTCTCCCGACTCATAGTCATGATTGCCGAGGACGGCGGCGATCGGGATGTGCACGGCGGCTTTGAGCTCGGCCGCGAGAATGCGCGCTTCCTCCTCCAGCCCGTAGTCCGTCAAGTCGCCGCACAACAACAGCATGTCGGCCTCGTCGTTGACAGCGGCCAACAGCGGCTGCAGCTGCCCCTGCGAGCCCTTCTTCACGTGCAGATCGCCGACGGCAGCTAGGCGCGTTGTTTGCTTAGCAATCAAGAGCAACCTCGACGGGCTCGGAGCAATATGCATGCCCAGCGGTCTGCCCGATGCGACCCCATTGAACGACAGCGCCCTGCGTGCCACTTATATGCGCGCCATGTCGGCACTGGCCGATGCTTCGCTGCCCTTTCTGGTGGGCGGCACGCACGCGCTGAATCATTACACGGGCATCGAGCGCAGCTCCAAAGACTTCGACCTGTTCGTGCGCCGCGAGCACTTCGATCGAGTCATGAGCGCACTCGACGCGGCCGGCTTCACGACCGAGCTGACCTATCCGCATTGGCTCGGCAAGGCACAAGCCCCTGAGGGGTTCGTCGATGTGATCTTCAGCTCGGGCAACGGCGTCTCCGCGGTGGACGACGCGTGGTTCGAGCATGCCGCGGAGGGTACGGCGTTCGGCATTCCCGTCAAACTCTCTCCCGCGGAGGAGATCATCTGGTCGAAAGCCTACATCATGGAGCGTGAGCGCTTCGACGGCGCCGACGTCATGCATCTGTTCCTCGCGTGCGCCGAGAAACTGGACTGGGCTCGCCTGGTCCGGCGCTTCGGACCCCATTGGCGGGTGCTGCTCGCCCATTTGTGTCTGTTCGGCTTCGTGTACCCGTCCGAGCGCAATCGCATTCCCGCCTGGATCATGGCCGGACTGATGGGCCGCCTCGACCACGAGACGCGCAAGGAGCCGCCCACTGAGCGCATCACCCAGGGAACACTGGTATCCCGCGAGCAGTACCTGGTCGACCTGGAAGAATGGGGCTTCAAGGATGCCCGGCTCACCGAGGCCAGCGCGATGACCGATGACGACATCGCGCAGTGGACACGCGCGATCAGCGACAGGAAGTGACTGGCCGCGCTACGGCCAGGCTTTTGCTCTACAATATCCGCCCGGCCCTCATCAACCGGGCCGGCCTTCATCAACCGGGATTGAGATATGCGTCTCGTGGATGCTCGCCCGCCGCGCCTAGAATGCAACAGCCGCTCCGCGCCGGTCTGGGCAATGACAGTTTTCCGCAAGCTGATAATTCTCCTCATCGTCTCGGCGGCCGCCCCGACCTGGGCGACTGTTTATGAGCTCACCGACGGCGACACTACGCAGGTTGTCGGTGAGGACCAGCACGTCACCACCGTCTATTCGGACACTCTCTACGATCTGGCCCGCAAATACGGCGTCGGCTCGGAGGAGATCACCCGCGCCAACCCCGGGATCGATCCCTGGCTGCCCGGCGCCGGCAAGAACATCCTGATTCCCGGGCGCCGCATTCTTCCGCCCGGGCCACGTGAAGGGATCGTGGTCAACATCCCGGAGCACCGCCTTTACTACTACCCGAAGCCGAAACGTCATGGGAAACGCTACGTCATCACGTACCCCGTGAGCATCGGGAAAATGGACTGGAAGACTCCGCTCGGCGAGACACACATCATTTCGAAGGTCAAGAACCCGAGCTGGTTCCCGCCGGAGTCCATCCGCAAGGAGCACCTGGCGAACGGCGATCCGCTGCCGAAAGTGGTGCGGCCGGGACCGAAGAACCCGCTGGGCGCGTTCGAGATGCGCCTCGCCGTCAGCCCCGGCGATTACCTGATCCACGGCACCAACAATCCGCTCGCCGTCGGCATGCCGGTGACCCACGGCTGCATCCGCATGTATCCCGAGGACGTCGCTGCCTTGTTCCCGACGGTGCCCGTCGGAACGAAGGTGTTCCTCATGAATCAGCCCATCAAGATCGCCTACATCGATGGCGAGCTGCTGCTCGAAGCGCATCCGCCGGTGGACGATCAGGGACAGACGCTCGATCCGGCGCTCCAGGACATGGAGCAGCAACTCAACAGGGCACTGGGCAACAACACAGTCGCGATCAATTGGGACTGGGCCATCGAGAACCTGAAGACCGCAAACGGCATCCCCGCTACCGTCGGGCTCGAAGCGGATCTGCCCACCACCCCGGCCGGTGCGGCGCCGGCTGAGGCTGCTCCGACCGATGCGGCACCGCACGCGGCGCCGGTATCGACCGCCCCGGTTCCGGCGGCCAAGCCCGTTTCGAAATCCCTCTCGTAGCTGTCAACGTCCGCTGAGGCTCTCCGGACCTGCGGACACGAGCCTCCTGCCGTGTATGCTTGGGCGCGCCCTGGCAACGGCTGGAAGATGGCACCCTCCTCACAGCTCGCGCGCTTTCTGACCTTGCTGCTGATACCGCTGCGGCCCGTGCCCCTGCTCACGCTCCTGCTGCTCGCCGCGGTGCTGGCCATCTGCGTGTGGGCGGGGCCGTTTGGACTACCGCTGATCCTGATCCTGCTCGGCTGGACATTCAGGTACTCGTTCGTGTTTCTCGACCGCCTGGTCGCTGGCGACCGCGAAGCGCCCGTCCTCGCGGTAGAGATGATCGTGACATCCATGGGGGAGGCGCGCTCGCTGCTGCCGCTCATCGTCGTCGCCTTCGCATTCTTCGCAACCGGTGCCGGAACGTTTCTGGTCGGGGCCATCCTCACGGCGGTGGTGGCAGTGATCCTGCTGGCGACCCTCCCGGCAGTTCTCGCCGTGCAGGGCTGGACCGGCCGCCTCGCACACAGCGTGAACCCGAGCACCCTGCGGACGATGATCCGCGTTCTGGGAAGCGACTACCTGTGGGTGGCGAGCTGCACACTCGCAGTGGGTTTGGTTTGCGCCGTCATTCCAGCCGTTGCAGGCGGCGTACCCCTGTTTGTTCGTATCGCGCTGCTGCTGTACGCATGGCTGGCCGTCATAGCAGTCACCGGGGGTGCCGTGCACGCGAAGCGTTCAGCCCTGCACCAGGAGATCCCGCTGACCGTTGTCAAGCTGCGCGATGTTTCACCCGAAGAGCTGCAACGACTGCGCGAGATCTGGCTGGATGGCATCTACGGCGCATGGCGCAGTGGTGCCGAGGCCAGCGCCTGGCGCCTGGTCAGCGAGGGAATGGATCAGAGCAGGGATGCTCTGGATGACCTGCGATGGCTGTACGGTCGGCTCGCCCATTGGCAGCCGCCGCGATTTCCCAATCGCGTCGCCGCGGAGCTGCTGGCACGCCTGACCCGCACGCAACGCGAAGGCGAGGCGCTCCGACTGGTCAAGGAGCGGTTGGCTATCGACCCGAGCTTTCGCCCGGATGCGGGGCCGAGCACCTGAAGCTCTTTTCGTCATCCGTGCTGCCCTTGCCCGAGTACTGCGCTTCCTGCGGGTAGGGGCAGAGAGGCCGGGTACGAGCGGGTGCTCCGGGGGGATTGCTGACGATGATGCGCTCGGGCGCGTGGCCCGAGCCGACCCAGGCGTCGATAGTGGAGATGGCGCTGAATACGAATGGACCGTCGCCGCCGGCGCAATGCCCCATCCCCGGGATCAGGAACAGGCGCACACCCTGCGACTGCGTGGGCCCGACATGTTGGGTGAGGGCACCATAGAAGTTCACCGTGCTCATGGTCGGGATCAGGCCGTCCGCCAGGCCGTGCGAGAGCAGCAGCTTGTGTCCACCGCCCAGGAAAGCATCGAGCCCGGTGGGCGGGACATCCAACACCGCGCTGCCCACCTGCTGCGCTCGCGTCACATCCTTGTCGTAGTCGAAGCTTCTGAAATCCCAATGCGGATCCTGGAACACCAGATCGCGCAGATAGCTCACGGCGGCGCCAAACGGCTCCGGTCCCATCGTCTGGATGGGAAACATGGCCTCGCTGCCGACTTCGAACCCCGGGAAAATGGGCTTGCCGGTGCGCGGATTGCGCGGGCCCTGATAGATCGCGCGCAGCGCGGCGACTTGCGGTCCGGTCAGGCAGTCCGGCCCGTCGCCGGACTTGCATTGCAGGACGCCAGGATCGAAGTGGCATTGCTGCGGCGAGCTGACGATGCCGTCCTTCACACCATCGGTGGCATCGCAACGCGCCACCACCGCCTTGTGGATGAACGCGAACTTCTGCGGCGGAATCCGGCTGGCCGCATCTTTCAGTGTCGCCTCACCGGTCCACAGCGAGCTCACCATCAAGGCGACCATCGGATTGGCCGGTGCCATGGAGGAGATGCCGTCGTAGTCGTTGGGATAGCGATAAGCCTCCATCAGCCCCTGCCGGCCGCCGGTGGAGCAACTGACGAACAGCGAGCGCCGCGGCTTGCTTGCGTAGAAAGCCGCAATCACCGCCTTGGCGGCCTCGGTCATCTCATGCGGCGCGCGGTAGCCGAAGTCCACGAGCTTCTCCGGGTGGCCGGCCGCGAAGCCGGCATCCAGCGGATTGCCCTGATGGCCGTCGTCCGTCGCCGCCGTGGCGTAGCCCATCGCCAGCGGCTCGATCATCGCGGAGTAGGTGATCGACCCCGCCCACACGCCGTTGCCAACACCGACGAACTTGCCATTCCAGCCCGACTCGGGCATCCACACTTCGAAACGAATATCCGAGTCGGAGCTCGGACGCAGTGTGCCCGCCACGCGGCAGAACGCAGGCAGGTGCGTGTAGTCGACGGGAGGACCCCCCGGAGCGGCTCCGCCTGCCGCGGCGGGTAGCTTGAATGCGCCCGCGGCAACGGTTTCAGCCACGCTGATCTGAGTGTGCGGAAGCTTCAGACTGGCGAGCTGGGCGCAGTCTGCGGCGTGGGCCGTGCCTGCCAGCAGGCCAGCGGCGCATGCGAGCAGGACAACAGTGAGCTTGCGGTTCATTGAATGCGTTCCCCTTTGCTCTCTTGTCATTCTCTATCGAGTGCAACTCGCTATGGCTCGCAGCACTCGCGTATCGTACACCCATGCCGGTACCCGATCGTCAGGTTGTAAACCGTCCGGCCCGGACGGAAACTGACGGAATGAAAAACCCTCCTGGCGTGAGCTCCCAAGACTTTGCCGCCGCCCTCTCTCAGTTCGAGCGCGTACTGAGCCCGTCCTGGGTGTTCACGAAGGACGAGGACGTGGACCTCTACAAGGATCCTTTCTCGCCCTTCCTCGGGGAGCCCGAGGAGCGCTGGGCCGCAGCTGCCCTCGCTCCGGCGGAAGTGGAGCAGGTCCAGCAGATCGTCCATATCGCCAACCAGTACCGTATACCGCTCTATCCGATCTCCACCGGCCGCAATCTGGGATATGGCGGCCCCGCGCCGGCCTACTCGGGCAGCGTCGTCGTGGACCTCAAGCGCATGAATCGCATCCTGGAGGTGAATGAGGACAACGCCTCGTGCCTCGTCGAGCCGGGCGTGAGCTACTTCGACCTGTACCGGTACATCCAGGAGCGCGGGCTGAAGCTCTGGGTCGATGTCCCCGACCCCGGCTGGGGCAGCCTCATCGGCAATGCCCTGGACCGCGGCGGCGGCTACACGCGCACCCAGTTCCGCAACCACTTCGATGTCCATTGCGGCATGGAGATCGTGCTGCCGAGCGGCGATCTGATGCGCACCGGCATGGGTGCTCTGCCCGGTGCGAAGAGCTGGCAGCAATACAAGTCAGGATTTGGCCCGTGGATCGACGGCATGTTCTCGCAATCGAACTTCGGCATCGTGACGAAGATGGGCTTCTGGCTCATGCCCGAGCCGGAGGCTTACCTGACAGGGACGATCCTGGCCGGCAAGCGCGATGACCTGCAGCAGCTCGTCTCGACACTCAACCATGTCGAGAACGGTGGTGTCACCAACGGCATGCCCGATCTGGGCAGTCCGCTGCTGGGCATCCTGAGCATCGAGGAATACGCGAAGTTCATGCAGGACCTCCCGCAAACGCCCCCGGAGCCGGAGCTTGTGGCGCTCCGCGACAACGCGGAGGCCGGGGACGCGCGCGGCCTGGAGGAATACGGCGAGCGCAAGGCCCTGGCGTACTGGACCTTCAAGCTGAAGTTCTACGGGCCGGCGACAGTCATCGCCGCCCAGTGGGAGTACTGCAAGGAGCGGTTCGGCAGGATCCCCGGGGTGCGCTTCGCCGACGGTGAGCTCATCCGCCTGCCGCTCAGCCCCGAGCAGCGCCTCCAGGTCCACTACCCGGAATTTGGCGTCCCCACTCTCAACATGTTTTCCATCGGCGCGCGCTCGAGCACCAACCCGACGCCGACGCACGGCCACATGTGGTTCTCGCCGATCATTCCCCGCGATGCCGAGTCGATTTTCGAGGCCAACCGCGTGTTTGCGGCGGCGGCGCGCGAGTTCGACCTGCCGTTGCTGCGCTTCTCACTCCCGGCCACCTACTGGGAGCGGGCGTTCATCTTCATCTTCGGCTTTCCGGTGACCGAGGACATCGCAACCAACCGCAAGAACCGCGCTGCCTTCTACAAGCTCATCGACATTGGCGCGCAGCACGGCTGGGGTGAGTACCGGACGGCGCCGGCATACCAGGACGCCTGCATGAGCAAGTACTCTTTTGGCAATCACGCGCTGCTGCGCTTTCATGAGACGGTCAAGGATGCCATCGATCCCAACGGCATCCTTTCGCCGGGCCGCTATGGCATCTGGCCGAAGCACCTGAGGAAGGCATGACGAGCAAACCCTCACTCAACACGCGCCGGCGCGCCGCCGCCTGGATGATTGCAGGACTCGCTGCCGCGGCGCTGTGCTCAATGAGCCTCGCGGCTGACCCGGTACCTGCGAGGCCGGCAGAGACCATTTCATGGACGTGGACGACTGTGCAGGCCGCACCCGGCCAACCGCGCGGTTACACCGAGTTCACGCGCGCCTGCGCCGTTTGTCACGGAGACGGCCCGGCCAAGCCCGGCACCCGTGCGCTGCACACGAAGTATCACGACAAGGAGCCCGCGTTGCTCGCCGAGCGCACCGATCTCGCGCCTGACTACATCAAGTATGTCGTGCGCCACGGGGTTTCCGTCATGCCGCCGTTCCGCAAGACCGAGCTCAGCGATGCGGAGCTGGAGGAGCTGGTCGCTTATCTCACACGCAAGCGTCACTGACCGGGTGCGACACCTCGGTCAGGCGCGCCGCTCGCCGGGCTGACGCACGACGAACCGGAACTGGGTGCGGCCGATGACGACGGCGTCCCCATCCTGCAGCACCTGGCGGGTCACGCGCCGGTTGTTCACCAACACCCCGTTGGTGCTGTTGAGATCTTCCACGATGGTGCGGGCCGGGCCGGCGAGGATCACCGCATGGTGCCGGCTGATGAATTTGGCATCGATCTGCAGATCGTTGTCGGGCGTGCGGCCGATGCTCGTCTTGCGGCCGAGCACGTGGACTACCTCGGATTCGCCCTCGGCGCGGATCAGCAGGCGCGTCGCACCCTCCGGCAGGGCCTCGTGGGTGCCGCTGATGGCCGGGTCCAGACGCTTCATGCTCTGCTGGATCTGGCCGAGCAGCACCGAGCTGTTGGCCGCCTCTTCTTCCAGGCGATGGATGAGCGCTTCTTTCTCGGTGAGCTTGGTGCGCGCCTCGTCCACACGCGCGTGCCACTCGTGGTTGGTCTGCTCGAGCTCGTCGACGCGCGCGCTCTTGTTGCGCAGGTCCGATTCCATCCGGTGAATCGCCTCTTCGGCGGCTCTCAGGTCCGACTCGAGCTCTTTTGCGCGTGCCACGGCCGCGTTGGCATCGGCCTGCAGCGTGCGCACGGTATCCTGTTGATCCTCGACGCGCGACTCGAGCTCCTTGATGCGCTCTTCGCGCGCGGCAACCTTCGCAACGTGCTCGCTGCGCTGGCCCATCGCTTCGACCAGCGAGGCGCTCATGCGCTCCATTTCCGCCCGCACCGACTGCAGCTCCAGCTCGAGCTGTTCGTTCCGCTTGCGCTGCGTGGCCAGCTCCGTCTCCAATTCCTCGCCGCGTTGGCGCGCCCCGAGCGCGGCTTTCTCCTGTTCGTCGCGCAGTTTGGTCGCCGTCGCTATGGCGGACTCCAGCGAGGCCACGCTCGCACGCAATTGATCCCGCTCGCGCACGGTGCGCTGTAGTTCGCCGTCACGGCTCGAGGCCGAATCCGCCTGGCGCGCGGCCGACTCTTCCAACTTGCGTATGAGATCCGCGCCCGTCTTGACCGTCTCGTTCAACGCGGCCACGTTGCTGCGCAGCTCGGCCGTCACTCTATCCGCCTCGAGCAGTTGCTTGTCGCGCTGGGCAAGGGAAGCGGCGAAAGTATCGACATCCTTCTCGAGGCGGGCGATCCGCTGCATGCGCTGATTCAACTCGGACTCGAGCTCGCGCACGCGCGTGGTGGCCGCGCTGAGCTCGCGCTCCATCCGCATCACACTGGCGTCTCGCGCGTCGACGTCCGACAGCAGCCCGGAAAAAATGTTCTCCAGGAGCGAGCGCCGTCCCTCGTGCGATTGCAGAGTCTCCAGATAGCTCGTTGCGCGAGCCCGGGTCTGGTCCAGCTCGAGTTGCACGGCCGCGAGAACGCGCGTGTGCTCGGTAATCTGCGCCGCCAGGCCCGCTTCCCGGCTGCGCGCCGTTTCAGCGGCAGCCGAACGCTGCTGCTCAGAGCGCTCCAACATTGCAGCCACATCGCGCGCTGCCCGCTCTGCGGCCGCAGTCTTTTCCTGCAGCGAGCGCTCGAGATCGGCTATCGATTCGGTGGCTACGGCCGTAGCCGCTTGTGCTTGCAGAAGTTGCTGCGCCAATTGCTCGATACGCTGCTCGGCAGCGGCACGCTGGCCGCGAACTTCCTCGAGAGCGCGCTCGTTCTCGGCAAGCTGCTCGACCTTGCGCTTGAGTCGATCCTCCACATCGCCTAGGTTTGCAGACAGAGCGCGCAGGTTGGTTTCCAGCTCGGAGCGGGTGTCACGAGAGGAAAGGTGCGGGCGCCCACTATCCGGCGCGACGGTAAGGACCGGCACGTCCTTGGCATCCGCGTCACCGGCCACACGCAGACTCGGCGGCGGAATGATCCAGGTGTCGGTGCTGGTGAGACGCTCTTCGGCGGCCTCGGGATCAGGGACCGCAAGCTCCAGCACAGGGAGCTCGGCCGTCGAGTCGAGATCCACGTCGTTGGATGGCGAGTGCTGGTGCTGAACGTTCATCGAGTCTCCTCGCGCGGTACCTCGAGCGGCGTTGGCCGGACTCGAGCCTAGGCTTTCCAACCCCTCCTGCTAGGGTCGAGTACCTTATTCTTGGCGCGCTCCCGAAAAGGAATCCGTCCCCGGACAGTGTAGCGCCACCGCGCGCGACTGCGCTCCCGGCTCGGGCAAATATGTGAGGGGAATCATGTCAGCTGACATAACGAGGTGTCGGTGGGGACGGGGCGGCCAACCTCCGTCCCCCTGGTGCCAAGCCTATGGCTCTGCTTACGCTGTCCCGGTGCGGGATGCTTTGCCGACACCCCTGAACCCCGGTCAGCCGCGCAGGAAATCCTTCATCGCTTCCACGGCACTCCCGGGGGATACCTCGAACAGACCCTGCCCCTGCTCCGGCAGATCGATCAGCCGGGCCTTCGGCAGCAGCTCGCGAACACGCTGGGTGGCCTCCCATAACGAGTCCTTCGGCCGCAGAACGAGGCTCGGTTGCGTCACGAGCCCGAGCCGCTCTCGCGCCGCATACTGGACGACGGCCCCCACGGCCCACGCTCCCTGGGTGCCGCTGCGGAGCCGCTCGGCAACAGCGTTTGCCACCACGTCGGTGGGGACCCCGGGGCCGTACGCGTCCCGAACCCGCTGCCACTCAGATGTCAGATGACTACCATCCGGTACCGCCGTCGTGGGCGCCTGCAACTGACGGAATGACTCGCGGTCGGCGTCGCTGAGTGCGGGCACGGAGACCAGCACGACGCGCCGGATCTGCTTGGGTCGGGCAATGGCCAGCTCCGCTGCAATCAGGGCCCCCATCTGGTAGCCGAGCACGTCAATCTGCCGAAAGCGCATGGAATCCAGGAAGTCCCCGACCGCGGCGGCATAGTCGGCGATCGTGGGGCGGCCCGACGGGGGGTCGGAATCGCCGAAGCCGGGAATGTCGGGCGCGTACACCGAGCGATCACGGCCTGCCAGGGCCAGGAAAGGGTCGAACAGGCGTCCGGACAGGGGCACCCGGTGCAGGCACAGCAGCGAAGTCCCCTCTTCGAAGCCCCCCCCAGGAGGAATCGCATTGTGGACGTGCAGCTGTCCATAGCGGCACTCGAAGTAGCCGCGCCGCACGCGCGGCTGCATCGCGGGAATCTTGCTCGTCATGCTTGCCTTGGCCATGCTCACTCCGACTCGGGCCGTGCTCGAGTTACGGCAACGGCGCACCGCCGGACGCATCCTGCGTACCAGACTGGTGCGGGCGCAGCATACTGCCTCCAGCCAAGGGCGGGCCATAAGCGGTGCGTCACGAAGCGCGCACCGTGTCGTTGCGCCCCAGGGTTGGAGGCGTACATTGGCCCCCGCGTATTCAAATCAAAGCGAGGTAGCATGCTCAAGGCACTCATTCCCGCCGCAGTGGCAATGCTGCTGGCGGGCTGTGGACTCGCTGAAGTCGGTGCGGCCGGAGCCACCACCGCGACGTCGGCAGCGGAACAGGCTAAGCAGGCCAAAGAGACCGAGGCGCGCGTGCAGCAGCAGGTCGATGCGGCCGTGCAGCAGGACGCGGCCCAACGCAAGGCTGCCGAGGACGCCGCCGCGCAATAGCGACTCATCACCGAAGCGGCCTCACCGAGGGGAGGCCCCCATCGGTACTCAACAGCGGCGCCCCGGCCCCCTGGCGCGCGCTTTTGCCTTCGCCTTGCCCTTGGCTGGTGCCTTCCCGCGTCCCTTGCTCGCGGCCTTCTTCCCCCGTTTGGCGGCTGCCGCCGGCGCCTTTTTCTTTGCGGCCTTCTTGGCGGGCGCCGTCTGCGTTGCAGCTTTTTTGGCCGGGACCTTCTTGGCTGGGGCCTTCTTGCCCGCGGCCTTCCTCGGGGCGGCTGCAGGCTTTGCCGCGGCAGCGGCGGCCTTGGATGCGGGCGCCGGCTTGGCTGCGGCTTTCGGAGCCTCAGCAGCAGGGGCGGTCTCCTTGGCAGCGGCGGGCGCCGGTGCCGCCGCGGGTTTCGGTGCTGCCGCCGTGGGTGGTTTCGCTGCTGCGGGCTTTGCCGCCTGCGCAGGCTGCTCCGTCGCCGACGTGGCCGCGACCTCGATCACGGCGAACATACCCCCTTGCGGGTCCGTCGCCTGAGCGATCCAGCTGCCACCCGGCACCTGCATGGGTCCATTGATGATCCGACCGCCGCCACCCTTCACCGCGTTGGCAGCTTTGTCGATGTCGGCCACATTGACATAGGTCAGCCAGCTCGGAGGCATTGCCGCGGGAGAGGACTTGTACAGGCCACCGATCTGCTGCCCACCCTGGGTGATCAGCTGGTAGTCCCCGACGTCGCCACCCATCGGATGCGTCGGCCCTTTTTCCCAGCCGAACAGCTCGGTATAGAAGCTGAGTGCCGCATTGACGTCCGTCGTTGCCAGCTCGTGCCACGAGTACGCGCCGAGTGCAGAGCCCCCGCCGACACTGGCCCCGTCCGCGGAGCCGGGAGCCGGTGTATAGATGGCGAACGGGACGCCTTGCGGATCGCTGACCACCGCATATCTGCCCACATTGGGGATATCCGTGGCGCCTTTGAGGACCTTACCCCCGAGGCGTTGCACGCCCTCGAGTGTCGAATCGACGCTGGGGGTACCGATATAGGTCAGCCAGTGCGGCCCTGTGCCTTGCGGGTCCTCGGGCAGCGCCATGAGGCCGCCCGCTCGGGACTTGCCCGTGACCCACAGGGTGTAGCCAGGCATGCCCGAGGGCTGAGTCTTCCACGGCATCACTCTCGAATAGAAAGCACCGGCGGCATCCGTATCCGTCGTCATCAACTCGTGCCATATGAAGCGTCCCCGAATATCCGCGTTGCTCATGGCGAGAATTCCCCTTCTTTTTCGGCCCTTTTCGGTGAGTGCAAGCGTTGGAGGAAGCGCACTCTCGCACTGACCTCCAACCACGATGGCTGACATTCTGCACCGGCGCGCGTTCCACTTCCATGACTGTTGAATCGCGAGCGGCGAATTGTTGCCGCGCGCCAGCCGGAGCGTGCGTGCTGCAGCAGCCGCGAGCCGCTCGTATGCAGCGCTTCACTGCAGCCTCCTTTGAGCTCTAGGAGCGCGCGAACGCGAGACTGACGACGCCGGCGACGATGAGCCCGGCTCCCACCAGACGCCCGGGCCCTGCCCGCTCCTGCAACAGGCGGGAACCGAAGTAGGCGCCAATGAGGGTCGCCAGCTCGCGTGCCGGAGCGACGTGACTGACAGGGGCGTAGCGCATCGCGTACAGAACCAGAATGTATCCAAGAGGACCCAGCACACTCACGACCGCCGCCGATCCGCCGTAAGACCGCACCTCGCTGCGGATACTCAAACGGCTCCTCAGCGCCGCGGGTGTGAGCATGGCGACGCGCAATGCGTTCCCGGCGTAATCCACTATGAAGGGGGACAACCCGAGCGCCTTGACAGCCCAGCCGTCGTTGACCGTGTAGGCCGATATACAGGCCCCCGTCGCCAGCCCGAAAAGGATGCCGGCACGCGGCGCTCGACGCGGCTCCCGCGTGAGGCCCGCCACTAGCAGAATCCCGCACACAATGAGGACGAGCCCCAGGGCTGACAGCCAGCTTACGCGCTCCCCCAACAGCACCGCCGCACCGACGAACGCCAGCAAAGGGCCCGAGCCCCGGGCGATGGGATACACCAATGAGAGATCCGATACCCGGTACCCGGCCTGCAGCAGCAGCGAATACGCCAGGTGCAGAAGGCTCGTCGCACCCAGCACCGCCCATTGCAGCGCCCCGAAGTGAGGCCGCTCATCGGCAACGATCCAGATGACAACGGGCGCGTACAGCACGACGGATCCGGCGGAATACATCCAGACAAACAGGCGCGAGCTCGCGGCTCGCTTCGCGAAGAGGTTCCACGTTGCGTGCGTGCATGCGGCCAGCAGGACCGCGAGGAGCGCGACTGCAGGCACCGGCTAGGTGTCACTGCGCAAGGCGACGAAGTCTCCGGAGAAAGCGCACATCTCGTTCGTTCCGTGCGTAAGGGTTGCGGCCATCGTGAGCCGCGCCCTGCCTCGTCGCTGGAGAGTACGCGAGAAGCGCGTCCAGGCTTCCCCGTCGCCGAAGGTGGAGGTAGCCACAAAGTCTCCGACTATGGGCTTTTTGTACTCAATTGCGCCGCGCTGAACCACGAGCTGGGCCTCGGCGCCTGAGGCGGTGAGGCGCAGGTGCAACAGGGTCCACGCGGCTAAAGTCGCGGCTGCGGCCGCGCTCCCGCCGAACAGGGTCTTTTCATGATTGATATTCGGCCGCAGGGGAAGCCACAGATCTACGCGTTCGAGCGTCGCCGTCTTCACGCGCACGCCCATGCTGGCGGATATCGGAATCTTCTCGTGGAGATAGGCCTCGACCAGGGTCGTCCCTGCCCGGATCGGGCTTCCTTGCTCGTCGGCACGCATGGGTGGCGATGCTCGGGCCGAATGCCGGTCGGCGCAAGGCCCCGGAAACGCATGAAATGCCTCGAGCGGATGCCTACGGAAGTTTCCAGGTGGCGCCCACCAGTGCAAAGCGAGGCAGCCACACTGATGTGGTTCGCTCGAGGAGCGGGCGAGAGGTCTCGCCTGCGAACTGCACATCGACGCAGCAGGGATTGGCGTGATTGGTGAGGTTGTCGACCTCTCCGTAGAGCTCCAGCGCACCCCAGCGAATGGGGTGTATCCAGGTCAGGCGGGAGTCCAGGGAGAAGTACGCCGGCCATTGGCGTTCGTTCAGGGGACGCAAAGCCAGTTCCGGAGGTTCGAGGCTGACGGGGTACAGCCGGTTGCGAGCCCAGCCAGTATGCCAGGTGGCATCCGAGGACCATAGCCAGGGCGCCTTCAGCCACGCGACACCTATCGCCGCTGCATGCTTCTGATCCCAGCTGCGCGGTATCGTGACGCCGCCGATGACGTCCGTCGCTTCCGACCAGGAGTAGTTCGCCCACCCTGACCAGCTCGGGGAGGCCTGCCACTTCAGGCTGACCTCGGTACCGACGTCACGCGAGCTCGACGCCCGAACGAGTACACGATCGACCTCGATCTCCGGGAGGAGCGAGATCGGGTCGAGAAGGTTTTCGAACCGGGGACGCGGGTCCTCGATCCGCTTGTGGAACGCTTCAACGTGCAGTTGCACGGACCGGGACAGCTCGCGCTCGAGACTGATGACCGTCTGTATCGCGAATTCGGCACGGTGGAACACGTCGTCCCCATCGTCCACCTGCAGCTCGTCGGGTCGCTGCGTCTGCGACATTCGGCCCCAGCTCAGACGCAGGATGGTCGTCGGATCGTATTTGTATTGCACGCCCAGGCGCGGAGATACCTGGTTGCCGCGAAAGGCGCGGCCGTAGCGCTCCCCGTCCCAGCGCACGCCCGCGTCTGCCGAGAGGCCGGGCGTGACCGCCCAGAGCGCCGCCATGTAGGTCGCGTACGCTTGTCCGTCCATATCGAGGTTGCTCTCGGTCGAGAGCGTATCCGGTCGACCGAGCGCCGCTGCGAGCTGCGGATTGAAGGTCGCGTTGGCGCTGTAGCGGTATTGCGCCTCGTAGTCGTACCACTCGAACCCGCTCACCAGACCCCACTCGTCACTGATGCGTCCACTGGTCTCCAGGCGAAAGGCAGTTGTGCCGAAGTGGCGGGTGTCTTCCATGCTGCCGTCCGCGCTGCCCACGCGATTCAGCATCCCAAACCGATGAGTATGACGCTCCGTGCGCGAGAGAGTGGCGTGAAGCGTGGTGTCCTCCGAAGGTGTGTAGGTCCAGCCGAGCCACCCTGTGCCGTCGCGGTAGCTGATCTGTGCCTGCTCCACCGATGACAGATTGGTTCCCGGGATGGGCTCACCCACGCTGGAATTGAAACTCCCGTTCAGGTCGTCATCCAGCACCAGGTACCCGGCGGCGACGCTCATCTCGTTGCCGAGGTCGTACTGGACCCGTCCGAGCGCGTCGAGGAAGTTGGGCTCGACCTCCGTGCGATCGAGCAGGTCGGAGATGAAGTCCACGACGCCGATGCGCACGGCCCCGAGCCACTGCAGCGGGCTGGAGGACAGCTTGCCCTCGGTCAGCGCCTCCGAAAACAAGACGCTCTGACTCAGTGCGTTGTAGTTCTCGCCATCCCAGGTTCGCGGCTGCATATCGAGCACACCGGACAGGCGATTGCCGAAGCGGGCAGGAAATACACCGCTGAAGAAGTCCATGTGCGAGACGGTCTCGGGATCGAGCGACCCCAGCAACCCCTGGATGTCCTTGTAATGGTAGGGCTCGAACAGCGGCACCCCATCGAAATAGGTCCCGACCTCGTCCTCGCGTCCGCCGCGGATGTGCGGCCGTACCGAAATGGCGCTGGTGGCCACCCCGGGAAGGTAGCGGATAGCGCGCATCGCGTCCTGAAACAATCCCGGGAGCGCCTCCAGGTCCTGGCGCGAGATGTCCGTGGAAGGCTGCGGGCCGACCTGCATCGGGTTGATCCCGTAGCGGCTGGCATAGACGTCCAGCTCTGCCGTCTGGGATGAGGGCACCTCGGCTGGCTTGGCGACAGCGGGCGCTGCGTTGGGGGCCGGTGCCTGCGATGGCGGGGGTGGTTTCTCGGGCAGTCTGACGACCGAGAACAGATGAGATTGCGTGGACTGCAGGCCCAGCCCATAGGGAGCCAGGATGCGGCGCGCGATCTCCTCGGGGGTACCCGCTCCCGGATCGACATTAACGGTGAGCTGCGGGGTGACGAGCGCCGAGCTGAAGATAACGCCCAGCCCAGTTCGCCGCAGCTCCTCCAGCGCCTGCGCAAGGGGCTGGCCGCGCACAACAGCCTCGGACGTCCCCGCCCATGCGAGGGCGCATACGACAAAAAGAGCTGCCCCCCTCATCCCGCGCTGCATGGCCGCGGATGCTAGCACTGGCGCGGCGCCGTGCAGGCGTCGGCGGCGCAGCGCTGGAGCGTGCGCCTCGAGCGATTGGTTTATCCTACCGGTCCCGTCCCAATCGAGTAGTCCCGATCACTGTGGATCGCCCATTGGCCGACGAATCCGAGCTCGTCAAGCGCATGCTCGCCGGGGATCAGCGGGCATTCGATGCGTTCTTCGCGGGCCACTTTGCCCGGCTGTACCGGTTTGCGCTACCGCGCCTGGGGGGGGATCCGGAGGCGACTCGCGAGGTCGTACAGGCCACTCTCAGCAAGGCCATGCGCAAGCTGGCGCTGTTCCGGGGGGAGTCGGCCATCTTTACCTGGCTGTGCCAGATCTGCCGGCGGGAGGTCGTCGACCATCTCCGGGCGCACCGCCGCCACGCCGACCACATAGTGCTCATCGACGATCAGCCGGAAGTACGCGCAGCCATCGAGTCTCTCGAGGCCCCGGATGAATACGACCTGGTCAAGACATACGGGCGCGCCGAAGCAGGCAGGCTCGTGCTGGCCGTGCTCGACAGGCTCCCGGCGCGCTATGGCGACGCGCTCGAGTGGAAGTATGTCGAGGGACACTCGGTCGAGGAGATCGGAGTGCGCCTGGGAATTGGGCACGCAGCCGCACAATCCCTGCTGGCGCGCGCCCGGCTCGCATTCCGCGATGCCCTCGAGAGAGTGTTCGGCTCCACCGCGGCCGAAGTGGCCGCCGCCTTGGAGGTCTGAAGCGTGTCCGGCAGTGGGGAACAAGACCTCGGCCACGTGTTGCGCAACGCCGGCCGTCGCTCGGAGCCTCCGGAGGAAGTGGCCCAATCCGTCCGCGCCGTCGTTGAGGCTCAGTGGCGCGAGGTCGTGGCTCAGCGAACCCGCCGGCGAGGAATAGGATTGTCGCTCGCCGCCGCCTTGTTCATCGCCATTGGCCTCTGGGCCGCGGGGCCTGTGCTGTGGAGCTCAGGTGCAAGCCTGGCAGAAATTCGGGTCGCCATGGGGACCGTGCAGGCGAAGGTGGGCTGGCTGCGGAATTGGGGAGCAGCGGGGTCCGGGCAGACATTGCATGCCGGTGAGACGCTCGCCACTGCTTCGGATGGCCGGGTGGCCCTGGCACTCGCGGACGATGTGTCCGTTCGACTTGATCGCAATACGCAGATCGTACTCCTGGGCGCGCGGCGAATTTCCATCTCTCGCGGTGCTCTGTACGTGGATTCCGGCTCGCGCACGCCGGCGCACGAGCCGGAGCTGCTGGTCGAGACTCCTGCAGGAGCCGTGCACCATGTCGGCACGCAGTATGAAACGCGCGTGATCGGCTCCGAAGTCCAAATCAGCGTCCGCGAGGGCAAGGTCGAGCTCGATACGAGCGCGGGCACGGTGCATAGCGCTTCGGCAGGCGAGCAGATGACCATCTCCTCCGCGGGCAGTGTCGTGCGAAGCGGCATCTCCCCATACGACGAGCGCTGGAAGTGGGCGGCCGCAACGGCTCCCCCGTTCAACATCAATGGCCGTTCCGTCGCTGAGTTCATGAGCTGGGCGGCGCGCGAGCTCGGTCGCGAGGTCGTGTACGCCGACGCAGCTGCGCAGAAGGAGGCAGACCGGGTGTTGCTCAACGGGTCGATTTCCGGGTTGAGTCCTGACGAGGCCCTCGCGGCTGTCCTGCCAACGACGCCACTGCGCAGCGACATGCGCAACGGCCAGCTCGTCGTATCGCTCAGCCCGGCGGGGCGGTAGCGCTCACCGGCATCATTCGCAGCATCTCCCGGGCTCGTTCCTTCCGCATTCCAATCAGCTCCCTGCGCCGCCGCCCCAGATCACGAACAGCCCATAGTGGTTTTCAAGCACGTGCTCCAATGCTTCAGTGTGTTGGTCAGCGGATCGGGTGGGCCCGGCTGCGGTTCCTGGAGACGGTCGCTATTGCCAAAGTCGCCTTCGGGCCCCACGGCGCCGAGCCGATTCTCGATGTGATTGCTTTGGAGACCGCCGGTGTCGCACTCGTGCCCGGTTGGGCGCCGCGGTTGGGGGCCGCGGTTGGGAGCGCGCCGGAAGGCGTGACGCGCGGCCCGGCCGGTACGGGGCGCACGCCGGCGAAGTGTGCACCGCCGTCTACGTATGCGGTGTCTCGGGCACAGCGATTTTGTTTCCCTCACGCCAAATGAGGTAGAGACCGCTGCCGATGACAATTCCCCCACCGACAAGAACACGCACACTGGGCAACACTCCCCAGAACGTCCAGTCGATGGCCATGCCCCACAGCAATGCGGTGTACTCGAATGGCGCCACGATGGACGGTGGAGCTGCGCGAAACGCTTCGGTCAGCAAAGACTGTCCGATAGCGCCAAAGACGCCCATGGCGGCGAGCAACCCCCAGTGCTGAGGGCGCAGGGGTAGCCAGCCAGGCAACGCCATGAGTCCGGTGCATACGGTCATCAGACCTATCGTCCAGAACACGACGCTCGCGGTCGTGTCAGTCCGCGTGACGACGCGCAGCGCGATCGCCCCCAACGCGTAGGCAGTGGCGGATAGGAACGCAGCGATCGCACCGAAGGTCATCAGGCTCGATGCCGAGGGGCGGAGCATGGTGACCACGCCCGTCAACCCAACGATGATCACCAGCCAATTGCGCCACTCGACGTGCTCTTTCAACAACGGCGCCGACAGTGCCGTGACTATCAGTGGCGCAGCTAGAAAGATCGAATAGGCGTCGGCGAGCGAAAGCACGCGCACGGAATAGACGAAACCGCAAATGACGCCGACCATGAGCAGTCCGCGCAGCAGATGCAGGCTGAAGCGATAGGGCCTCAGGTCGCGCAGTCTCCCGGTCACCAGAAGCGGGACGACCAGGAACGGCAGTGAGGCCGCACCGCGCAGCGCGGCTACCTCCAGCGCCGGGTACGCCGTTGAGAATACCTTCAGAAGTGCGTCCATGCCCGCAAACGCCGCGACGGCGCCGATCATCGAGAAGATGGCCTTGAGCGGGTGGCGAGGCCTGGCGCTGGGGCGGGACATGCTCAACGTCATGCGGCGCCCCGTCAGCAGGAGGACGCTACGACCGTGCCCGGCTGTACTGAATGGTTATCCAGCGGGCGCCGCCGCGCCTCACCAGACACCCACGTTGGGCATCGACTTCCAGGGCTCGGCCGGTGCCAGCGCCGCCCCATTCTGCAACAGCTCCACCGAGATGTTGTCGGGTGAGCGGACGAAGGCCATGCGGCCGTCGCGCGGCGGGCGGTTGATGGTGACCCCGTGGTCCATCAGCCGCTGGCACGTCGCATAGATGTCGTCAACACCATAGGCAACGTGGCCGAAGTTGCGGCCGCCGCTGTAGGACTCGGGGTCCCAGTTGTATGTCAGCTCGATCTGCGCGGATTCATCTCCAGGGGCAGCGAGAAAGATCAGCGTGAAGCGGCCCTGGGGAACTTCGTGTCGCCTGATCTCCTTCAGCCCGAGCGCTTGTGTATAGAAGCGCAGCGAAGCGTCGACATCGGTGACTCGGAGCATGGTGTGCAGGTACTTCATAGCGGCTCTCGTGCGATGGGGATCTGGCGGGAACGTCAGATCAGAGAGTACCGGGAATGAGGTTGCGATTGCCAGCGACGTCACGAGTGCGCTCCGCTCGCAGCTGGCGAGTTCGGCGGCGAGGGTCGGCGCGATCGGCACGGTCGTGCGCGCGGGTGCCAATCAGTGGCGCGCTCCGTGTGCGCCACGCGTGCGGATTCCGGGTCAGCTCCGCCGTTCCGCGTGAGCCTGCAACAAGGCCAGAACTTCGGGCCAGCCGCCGTGCTGGGCGCGAACGCTCTCGGTCAGGCCCGAGTGCGTCAGCCGCACGGTCGTGAGACCATCCTTCTCCTGCAGCTCAAGACGGACCAGAGTCTCCAGCTCATCCGCCTGCCAGCTCGCACTCCAGGTGAACGACAGCAGGCGCGGGCGTTCGATCTCCTGATACACGCCGCGTATGGTGAACGGCCTGCCACCGACACCGCTGCCGCTCATCAGCCAGTGGCCGCCGGGACGCAGATCGGATTCCATGTGCTGCGTCCTGAACCTTCCCTCAACGCCCCACCACCGCACGCGCTCCTCGGGACTGGTCAACGCGGTGAACACCCGCTCGGCCGGAGCACGAATGGTGACTTCCAGGGTCAGGGTGTCGTCGTGGCTCGAGTGATTCATGGCTTTGCCTCGAGGTACTTCTTCAAGCCGCGCAAGGTCTCGTCCCAGTACGTCCGGTAATCACCCAGCCACTCGTTGACGGCGCGCAACGGGCGCGCGTTCAGCTCGCAGATGTTGGCCGTTCCCCGCTCGTGCACGGTGATCAGGCCGGCCGACCTCAACAGCCTGAGGTGCTTGGAGACGGCGGGCCGGCTGGTGTGGAAATTGCTGGCGATCTCGCCCACGGCAAGCGGGCGGGCGCGCAACAGATTCAGGATCTCACGCCGCGTCGGATCGGAGATGGCGCGGAAGATGGCTTGGGTGCGCTGTGGCTTTATCGTAACCATATGGTTACGATAATGGTAACCGTTTGGTTACCGACTGGCAAGTGCCGTCACCTCGTGACTTCGACCGCGCGTAGAGCCCCGCGGAGCTACGTCCGAACCCGCCTGATCGCGGGCGCTCATCGGCGGGTGCCGGCGTGGCATGAGTGAGGCCCTGCCTGGCATGAGCCATTGTGGGAACCCCGCTTCGCGGCATTCGCGACGCGCGCAACATCAGCGTGCGATCAACAGCGCCGTTGACGCGCGCAACTGGCACCTACTTCGCAAGGTGCGATTTGTCAGCGTCAAACGCACGCGACACATGCGGCCAAATGTCGCAAAAGAAGGCGAATTAAAGCTGAAAGCGCACTTTCAAAGATGACACGCCGCTTCTATCATCACCGCATAGCATTGAGGTCGTCAGGGAAGGAAGGGCCGCATGAGCGCACTTGCACGGGAGGAGAGGATGTCTGTCGAGGATCGAGTCTCAAGGCTGGAATCGGACGTGGGACACCTCCGCTCTGACGTCGCAGAGATCAAGGTGGATCTCAAGGATCTCAGGTCGGAGCTGAGTGGCTTCAGGAAGGACGTCGCGGCGGAGCTGGGCGCGGACCTAGGCTCATTCAAACTTCAGGTAGCCAACTTCCAGACAGAGGTAGCGAAGGAATTTGGATTCGTACGGGTCCAGCTGGAGCGGAACAAGGGGTGGATGCTCGTCGGCGGAGTAATGACAATCCTCTCCGTGTTCGCATCCGTGGCCACCCTGGTGCGGGTGCTGAAGTTGTGAGGCCGATACGGCGCGCCTCTAGCGAGCGCCGCCGCCGTGCGACAAAGGAGACAAAACCCGCGCCGAGCGCGACATGCAGCAAGCAACAAGCAACATGCGGCGCGCCCCAGGCGCCAGGATCGCGCGACGCAGGGAAATGTCGCGCGGTGACACCTGTCGGGCCTCGGAGCTTTCGGCTCGGCGTTCGGGATTCGGGTTCGGTTCCGGGTTCGGGGTTCGCTGCGCCTTCCCGGCCACCACACGCGCCCCCCCCGCAGTTCAGCGACTCACCCGCGAAGCCCGGCGGCGAGCCGGGCGACGCACACACTGCCCCTAGAACATCTCCGAGGCACCCGGCGGCTTCACATCCACCTTGTGCCGCGAAGGGATAAAGTTCCCGGTGATCATGTTCTCGTAAGGCTGCCCGGGGCCGACCATGGGATACACGCCGGCATCCGGATCGATCATCACCTCGAGAAACGCGGGTCCGTCGAACTTCATGAACTCTTCGATGACGCGCGGCACGTCCTCCTTGCGATCCAGCCGCACCGCGTAGCGGAAGCCATCCGCCTGCGCCGTCTTGATGAAGTCCTTCTTGTGCAACGAGCGGTCGCTCGCGGACAGCCGGCCCTTGTGGAACAGCTTCTGCCACTGCTTCACCATGCCGTCGCCGAAATTGTTGAGGACAACGACCTTGATCGGCAGCGAGTAGGTGGTCACGGTCTCCAGCTCGCCGATGTTCATGCGGATGCTGGAGTCGCCATCGATATCGATGACGAGGCGGCGGGGATTGGCGATCTGCGCGCCGATCGCCGCCGGCAGGCCGAACCCCATCGTGCCCATGCTGCCGGAGGTCAGCCAGCAGCGCGGATGGCGGAAGTCGCAGTACTGCGCGGCCCACATCTGATGCTGGCCCACGCCGGTACTGATGATCGCCTCGCCGTTGGCATGCCGGTTGATCTCTTCGATCACGTAGTAGGGCTGGATGAGCTCGCTCGCGCGGTCGTAGTTCATCGCGTATACGCGCTTCAGCTCGGCGAGCTCCTTGTGCCACTGGCTGTAGTCGGGTCGGATCTGCTGGCGTCGGCCATACTCGGTGAGCGTCTGCAGCGCATCCGGCAACAGGCCCACGTGGCTCCAGTGTACGCGCTTGACCTTGTTGACCTCAGCGCGGTCGATGTCGAAGTGTGCGATCCGCTGCGCGTTCCTGGCGAACTTGGCCGGCACGCCGGCAACGCGATCATCGAAGCGCGCGCCGACAGCAATCAGAAAGTCACAGTCATCGACGGCGTAATTGGCGAACGCAGCACCGTGCATGCCGAGCATGCGCATCGAAAGCGCCTGGGTCGTGTCCACGGCACCGATTCCCATCAGGGTGGTGACGACCGGAATGCCAAAGGCCGCGGAGAACTCGCGCAACGCGCCGGAGGCGTTGGAGCTGATGACGCCACCGCCTGCGTAGATGAGCGGCCGCTTGGATTCGGCGAGCATCTCGAAGAACCGGCTGACCTCGTGGGGCTCGAGAACCCGGTCGGCCAGCTCGTTCATCCGCCGGCGATAACCGGGAATCGGCAGCATGCCCCCGCCCTGGAACACGCCCTCCCAGTTCTGTACGTCTTTGGGCACGTCGACCACGACGGGGCCCGGCCGGCCGCTCTTGGCAATCTCGAAGGCCGTGCGGAGGGTGGCCTCCAGGCGCGTAGGGTAGGTCACCAGGAATATGTGTTTGGCGACCGCGCCCATGATCGAGGGCACGGGAGCTTCCTGAAAGGCATCGGTGCCGATAGCAGCGGTCGCGACCTGGCCGCAGATGACGACGATGGGAATCGAGTCCGCCATGCAATCGCGTACC
>CAZLYG010000012.1:0-27662 GCA_964563075.1 uncultured Steroidobacteraceae bacterium
ACTCCGGCATGTCGGCCCATTCCCAGGCATCGCCGAGGTGCATGTTGTGGCAGATCGCGACCATGATGCGGCCCTTGTCATCGCGGATCGCGCGCCACTTCGGCACATAGCCGTCTTTCTCGTACGTCCGTCCGGAAAACACGTATTGCTCGCCCGGGACCTGGAAGCGCTCGCTCAGGTCGTAGAGGGTGTGGAAGATCTCATCGCTGTCGGGCAGATCCTCCACCGGCCGGTCGGGGAACACCTGGCGCATCCCCTCCATGAAACGATCCCAGTCCTGGGTGCCGTGGAAGTCATCCACCATGAGGAACCCGCCCTTGAGCAGGTACTCGCGCAACCGTTTAGCCTGCGCATCAGTGAACGTCCAATTGGCGACCTGCACGGCATACACCCACGGGTAATCGAAGATGCTTTGCGATCTGCCATCGCTCCCATCGAGGACCTCCTGTGGTCGCGCATCGTGGTCCAGATCCACGATCTGCTCGATGGGGCGCATCTGGATGCGCGTCAGGCGCTTCAGGGCGAGCAGCACCTGGCGATCGGCTTTCGGATAATCGCGCATCCAGCTTCCGTAGCCGCCGTACCCGAATCCGAATCCGCCACCGCCCCCGCCGTAGCTGGCGGTGTAACGCAGGCGCGACCAGTAGAACTCGGCCTTCTCCTGGGAAGCATCCGAATCGAAGGGCAGGTCCTGCGAATACGCCACACGCACGCAGTACAGCGCCAGCAGTCCACAACCGAGACTGCCGAGGAGGGCTAGGAGGCGGAACGGTCGGCGCAGGTGCATTCTGGCCTCGAGGGGTATGGGGACAATTGGTACCCCAAGACGGTACCCGGCGCACGCTCAGTGCGTGGCGCTAACCGTACCGCAGTCGAGTGACTGTTCCCATCGCAAATCCGTCGTGAGAGCATTTTCCCCCGCTGCCCTTGCGCAGTTGCACCACTAGGCCGACCTTACATCGATGAAGCGTCGCGAATTCGTAACTTTTGCAGGTGCGGCTGGCTTGGGGGCCGTCTCGAGCCCGCTCGCAGCAGCGCCAACACAGACTTCGCCGGGCATGAACATGCCACCAGGCTCGGAGGCTGCCCCCGCGCAGGGGCCACCCGCCGACTTCACCCTGCGCATCGCGCCCGCGGCGCTGGAGATCGCTCCCAGCCACTACGTGAGCACGATTGCTTACAACGGCACATCGCCCGGCCCGATCCTGCGCATGAAGGAAGGCAAGCCCGTCACCGTGGATGTCATCAACGATACGGAGGCGGCGGAGCTGGTTCACTGGCACGGACTGTTCCTTCCGTCGGAGATCGACGGCACGGAGGAGGAAGGAACACCGCCGATCCCTCCAGGCGCGCGGCACCGCTATCAATTCACGCCGCGCCCTGCCGGCACTCGCTGGTACCACTCGCACGCCATGGCCGCCGGGGACCTGCATCGGGGCAGCTACACCGGACAGTACGGGTTCCTGATGATCGACTCGGGCGCGGATCCCGGACACTACGACCAGGAGCTGTTTCTGGCGCTGCGCGACTGGGAGCCCTTCTACACCGATCAGTTCGTCGACATGGACGAGCAGGAGTCTCCCGGACCGCAACCGGAGAAGCCGGACAAGCTCGACACGCGCGCCAACGGTCTGGAGGTGATCTCGCAGCTGTTTTCCATCAACGACAAGGCGTTGCGCGCCGGCGAACCCATTCGCGTGCGACCCGGATCGCGCGTGCTGGTCCATCTGCTCAACGCCAGCGCGGTCGAGAATCGACAGATTGCGTTGCCCGGCCACGAGTTCCATGTGCTGGCGCTCGATGGCAACCCGGTACCTGTGCAGCAGACCGCGAAGGTGATCACGCTCGGCCCCGGCGAGCGCGTCGATGCCTACATCGAGATGAATCAGCCGGGAGTGTGGATCTTGGGGGCGACCGACGAAGCCACGCGCAACGCCGGCCTCGGCGTGGTGGTCGAGTACGCCAACCAGCATGGCCAGCCGAAGTGGGTGCCGCAACCCGGGGCGCGCTGGGACTACACCGTTTTCGGCAACCCACCCTCCTCCCAGCCACCGCCCGAGCACACCATCGAGATGGTGTTCGAAAAGATTCCCGGCGGCGCGGGCCCGTTCAACCTCTGGACCATCAACGGCAAGTCCTACCCCCACGATCGCGAGTTCGTGTTGCAGGAGGGACAGCGCTATCGCCTGGTGTTCCGTAACCGCACCGACGATTCACACCCTGTACACCTGCACCGGCATCTTTTTGAGCTGGTGGATGTGAACGGCAAGCCGACCAGCGGCATCCGCAAGGACACCGTCGTGGTCCCCATCTATGGGCGCGTGAGCGTCGATCTCACGGCCGACCAGCCGGGGCTGACCCTGTTCCACTGCCACATGCAGGCGCACATGGATTTTGGATTCAAGGCGTTGTTCCGTTATGCATGAGGTCTCGCGGGCGGCGCGGGCACGGTCCGCGCACCGCACGGCTTGCGCACCGCACGGCTCGCGTTAAAGCGCGTCAGTGATGTCTTGCAGCAGCGCGGGGTCGTCGGGCTTGCTCGGCGGCGGGTAGCGCCGCAGCACCTTGCCATCCCGGCCGATGAGAAACTTCTCGAAATTCCACGCAATATCCCCTGGAACTCCCTCAACGGGTGAAGTCAGGAAGGCATACAGAGGGTGGCGGTCCGATCCATTCACCTCCAACTTGCTGCTCATCGGGAACGTCACGTCGTACTGGGTACTGCAGAAACGCACGATCTCCGGCTCGCTCCCCGGCTCCTGCGCTCCGAATTGATTGCACGGGAAGCCCACCACCGAGAAGTTCTGCTCACGCAGATCGCGATGCAATTGCTCCAGAGCGGCATACTGCGGCGTCAATCCGCAGCGGCTCGCGACATTGACCGCGAGCACGACCTTGCCGCGGAGCTTGCCCAACAGGTCGGCCGATCCATCGATGCTTCGAACGGGAATGTCATAGAAGCCGGCCATTCGGGCCTCCCTTGCCGTGGAAACGCGGGGCCTGCAGCCTGGAGGAGGCTCCCAGCGAAGTCAAATGAGCGGCCATGCCGCGGCTGCGCCTTGCTGGCGTAGAAAGCCGCAATCACCGCCGTGATGCGTGCTTGGCATCGCGCAGCGGCACGAGCGAGAATCTCGATCCGGGGGCTGCGATGGAAAATGAGCTCGATGAAGCGGTGAGCCGGCTGTGTCTGGCCTTTCCCGGGGCGGAGGCCTTCCAGTCGCACGGGTCGACGAACTTCCGGGTGACGCGCGGCAAGACCTTCGCCACCTACGTTCTCAATCATCACGGCGACGGCCGGATCGCCCTGTGGCTGCGGGCGCCCGATGGCATGCAGGACACTTACGTGCGCGCCGAGCCACGGCATTTCTTCAAGCCGCCCTATGTCGGCCCGAGCGGCTGGCTGGGAGTGCGGCTCGATAAGGGCATTCCCTGGAAGAGGGTCGCCGAGCTGGTGCGTACGGCCTACGACAACGTGGCACCGGCCCGGCTGCGGCAGTCGCTCGAGCGAACGCCGGACATCCCTGCACCGAAAAAACGCATCACCGTCGCCGACATCGACCCTAAGAACACCCCGCGCGGCAAGCGAATCCTCGCTTCGATGCGCAAGATCTGCCTGGCCCTGCCGGAGACCTCCGAGGCGCTGCAATTCGGACAGCCGGTATGGCGCGCCGGAAAGAAGGTATTCGCGCAGGCCTATTGCTATGAGGGACGTTGGCGTGTGGCTTTCTGGGTGGGAGTGCCGGCCCAGTCGCTCATGACGGGCGATCCCCGCTACGAGATTCCTCCCTACATGGGCCACAATGGCTGGATTGCGTTGGATGTCTCCAACAGCCACCGCGAAGGCGAGCTGCGCCCGCTCGCGCTCCAGAGCTATCGCCACTTCGCGCTCAAGAAGATGCTGTCGCGCCTGAGATGAGGTGGGCGCCTGCACGACCTGCACGACCCAATGGAAGCGCGCGAAGTTTGCCGCCAACATCGAGACGCCCTCGAGGTGCACCGCGAATGATGTCACGCCAACTTCTAATCCTGGGCGTGTGCCTGCTCTGCGCAACGGCTGCGGCGGGCGCCGAGCCGGTGCAGCGCCTGACTTTCATCGAGGTCCGGGGTGATGCCGCCGATCGGGCCAGGACACTGCTCGAGCAGTACGCAAGTAGGGACAGCTCGCGCTCTGCGCGGGCCCACGTCCTTGTGCTGGAGGAGATTGCGCGGCCTGAGCGGTTCGTCTTGTTGGAAGAGGCGCCTCGCGCGGAGGACTTGACGCAGCCGGCACCGTCGAGTGAGCTGAACGCGCTGCTGACGGCTCCGCCGGACCGGCGTACGCATCGCAAGTTCGGCGACGGCGCGGCGCCTCCAGGATCAGCGGCCGCCGAATCGCGCGCACCTGCACCCGCGTTACCGGGGCCATCCGCGACATCGCCGGCGCCGCCATCCGCATCACCGCCGGTGCCTTCGGCATCACCCCCGGTGCCATCCACGTCACCGCGCGCAGCCGCGCGGCCAAGCACGGCCGTCTACGTCGTCGCGCACCTGGACATGGCTCCGCCCGAGCGTGCGAAGGGCGAAGCCGCGCTCCAGCGCATCATCGAGCAAGCTCGCAAGAGCACCGGGAACCTGCGTTTCGACGTGTGGCAGCAGAGCGATCGCCCCAATCACTTCAACCTGATCGCCGTGTGGACCAGCCGTGCAAAATTCAATGATTTCGCCGCCGGGCCGGCTGCACGTGATTTTCGGAAGAGCGTAGCTTCTTTGCTCGGCTCCCCCTACGACGAGCGGCTTTATCATCGGGTGAAAAAGCATGAGTAATCGATTCGCAGGCAAGAGTGTGCTCGTCACCGGCGCAGGCTCCGGTATCGGCCGCGCAACCGCGATTGCTTTCGCGGCAGAGGGCGCGCGCCTGATCGTGAGTGACGTCAACGATTCAGGGGGCCAAGGTACGGTCGCGCTGATCCGCGAGCGAGGCGGTGAAGCCGACTTCATCCACACGGACGTGTCACGCGCAGCGGATTGCGCGGCGATGGTCGAGCGCGCAGTCAGCCGCTATGGGCGCCTCGATGTGGCCTTCAACAACGCAGGCATCAATCTGCAGATCGCCCCGATCGCCGAGGTGGACGAGGGTGAGTGGCAGCGGATCCTGGGGATCAACCTGACCGGTGTATTCCTGAGCATGAAATACGAGATTCCGGCCATGAAACGCTCCGGCGGCGGCAAGATCATCAACACCGCCTCCGTCGGTGGCGTGATCGGCACCGCAGGCATCACGGCGTACTGCGCAACCAAGCACGGCGTAGTCGGGCTCACAAAGTCCGCGGCGCTCGATCACATCAAGGACGGAATCCGTATCAACGCCATCTGTCCCGGTGGCACGCTCACGCCGATGCTCACCGAGTGGTTCAAGGAGGACCCGGAGCTCGCGCGTGCGAAGGTCGCGGAAACGCCCATCGGGCGCATGGCGGACCCATCAGAGATCGCTCGCGCAGTTCTGTTTCTCGCCTCGGATGAGTCGTCCTTCATGGTGGGCCATGCCCTCGTCGCCGACGGTGGCCTCACCGCGCAGTAGGCGCGGGGACTGACGACCGAGCGATACTCCGCTCAGTCGGGCCAGTCGGGCCAGTCAGGCCAGTCAGGCCACGCGGCCCGCAAGCCCGGTCGGATCTGTCAGTCCGCCAGGCCGAGCCGGCTCAACCGGCTCAGCAGCGAACGCCGCGCGATAATCCGCGCGGTACGGCGCCAAGGATAAGGCGGCGGCGAGCAACCCCAATAGGCTCGCCAGCGCCACGGTCAGCGACATCGACCAGCCGATCTTGTCGGGGTCGTGAAACAAGCGGTCATCCAGCAGCCCCGGAAGCAGCGAGCCGAAATTCAGGCCGATCATCGCCACCGCGAAGATGACGACTGCGGAGACCAGTCCGCGAGCCTGATTGGGAAAGATGAGCTGCACGGCGGCGTAGCCGCAGCCGATCGGCAGTCCGATGAAAAACACGGCCAGCACCAACAGCGCGACCGTCCAATCCGCCTGCCCCACCAGCGTCGCCGGCGCCAGCGTGACCAGCACGCCTGCGAGGCTGATGAGACCGACACGCAGCGATGCATCCGTCATTCCCTTGCTTTGCCAGCGATCCGACAGCCAACCACCGGTGAACAGGCCGATGCAGCCACACCCGAGGGTCGTCAGTCCGAGCACCAGCCCGATCCGATCCTTCGGCCAGTGATGCAGCCGTTCGAAGAAAGTGGGGCCCCATCCCAACAGGACGTAGTTGCAGGTCGCCTGGCAGCTGATCATGACCGACAGTCCCAGGGCCGAACGCCAGCGCATCCGGATCTGCACCAGCAGCCCTCGCAGGTCGAGCTTCGCGGGCCTGCCGTCCGCGCCCAGAAGCAACGCACGGCGCGCCGGCTCGCGCGCGGTGAGCAGCAGCAGTGCAATCAGCAGACCCGGAATTCCCACGACCAGGAAGGTGAGTCGCCAGGCGGCGATCGCTCCGACCAGGGGAAGCTGTACGGGCGGCATCTGGCTGACGGTCTGGGCCACCAGTCCGCCGATGATCAGCGCGAGCCCCGAGCCGAGCTGAATCCCCATCGTATAGACACTCAGCGCGCGACTCAGGCGCTCCTTCGGAAAGGAGTCGGTGATCATGGAGAAGGCGCACGGGCTGAGCGCCGCCTCGCCGATACCCACACCCATCCGCGCCGCTCCCAGCAGCAGGAAGCTGCGCGCCACGCTGCTCAAGGAGGTCATCACACTCCAGATGACGACGCCGACGGCAACCAGATTGCGCCGGCTGAAGCGATCCGCCAGCGCGCCCATGGGCAGGCCGAACACCGTATACACCAGCGCGAAGGCAAAGCCCTGCAGCAGCCCCACGTCGGTGTCGGAGATATGCAGGTCGTGCCGCAAGGGACCCACCAGGAAAGCCAGAATCTGCCGGTCGGCGTAGGACAGCGTGTAGCAGACCATCAGGACGAATACCGTGTACCAGGCAAGGCGGCGGCTCGGATAGTCCGCTGAACCAGTTCCGCTCATCCCCCCTCCCACGAGTGCTTCCGACGCGTCGGTACGGTAACACCGCTCGGCAAGGAAGGACTATATTCACGAGCGTGAACGCCCTGAATACTGTCGAGGCCCGCATCAATTACACCGGGCCAATGAACGAGAAGCCTCGCTATCACGCGATGGACCCCACACGGGATGTTCATGTGCTCGACCCCCGCACAGTACAGATACATCCGCTGCGACGGGAGGATGCCCTGCTCGAGCGCGAAGGATTTCAGCTCGTCCCCCACTCCACTGCCGTGCGCAACTTCCTCGACAGCCAGGAGCTCGAGCGTGTGTACTTTGCGGAAGTGCGCGATCTCATCATGAAAGTGACGGGCGCGCGCGCGGCGGCGGTAGCGGCAGCTCCCTTCCTCAGATTCGGCGAGCGCTCCGCGCAATCGGGCAAGTTGCGCAATTCCAGGCCGGCGCGATTCGTCCACATCGACTACGGCGATGCGCGCGGCCGGGCGCTGGCCGAACAGGTATTCGCGACGCTCGAAGATCATTCGTGGCGCTGTCGGCGCTTCGCGCACTACAACATCTGGAGAGTGCTGACGCCTCCGCCGCAGGATGTACCTCTCGCCGTGTGCGATGCGCGCTCACTGGCGCGTGCGGATCTGATCGAGGCGTTGGCGGTGTTCGATTTCGCCGGCGTCCCGGAGCGCACCGCAGACAGTTATGTCATTCGACACAACTCCGCTCATCAGTGGAAGTACTTCCCCGACATGACTCCCGATGAGGCGCTGGTGTTCGTCACGAACGAGTCGGATCTTTCCCGGCCGCACCATGTTGCACACGTGGCGTTCGATGATCCGACGTGTCCCACGAGCGCGGTGCCGCGCTCGAGTGTCGAAGTCCGAGTCGTGGCTTATTTCGAGTAACCACGCTCTGCGCTCGTGGCGCCCGAGGAGCGCTGACTCAGGGCTCCAGCTGCGCGGCCTGAGACCGGGCGGCGACGGCCAACGCGCTAGCGTGCCTCAGAGTCCAGGCGCACAGAATGACGCCCAGCACGGCGAGGGCCAAATACAGTGCGCTGAAGCGCCTCTCACGCTGCTCCAATCCACCCAGGCTGAGCGGTGCGATCAGGAAGGGCTGTCCGTTGGCAGGCTTGGAGATGACACTGATGCGTGCGACGCCACCGCTCGTCTGCGATTCGCTGGCCGCCGCCGCCCGCGCCCTCTCCCACTCGGCCGCGTCGATGCGGCCGTCATGGTTGGTATCGAAGCGCGCCAGCAGCGCCTTCTGGTCCTGCTTCCATTCCTTCAGCCTGGCGGCGGTCGCAGAGTCGAGATCCGCCACTTCGGAGTGCGAGCGCAGATCCCCGACCACGCAGAGCCAGTCGTTGACGCTCAGGAGGCGCTCGGTATAGCGCCAATCCCCGGCGAACACACCCGACGCCGGGCCCGGCGGTCCGCCGGGACGCGCCGCGTCGCCGTACCAGGTATCGTGCGTCGTAGGAGTGATCTCCGCCTGCACCGGGCCCACCAGGCACTCACCGTCCTGATCGGCCAGGATGAACAATTCGGCACTCTCTGCCGCCTCGACTTTCGACCAGCGGCCGTTACCTTTCGAGTCACGCTCTCGATGCGAGATCTCATAGCTCCACCACACGCACGGACGTGAGCTCAGGGGAGCAGCGACTGCAGATTTTCCCGCGAGCGCGGCGCGCCCGGCGACTTTGACGTAGCCCTGAGCGGCCGAGCGGATTCTCATCAACGGTGTGTCCGCTACGAGCCGCTCGCGGCGCAAGCGAACGAAGAAGCCGCGGAGTGCGAACAGCGCGACTGCAGCGTATATGCCGGCGACGATGCGCGCCTGCGTGGCCGGCGACAACGCTGATACGTGATCCATGCGGGACTTCAGCTCAGCGCGCGAATGCAGCCTTCAGGTCGACGTCAGCCTTTGCATCCGCATCGAAGCGCAACAACTTCGCCGGCGGAAAGTCGCCCAGTCCGGCGACGAGCACATCCGGAAACGCCTGGATGCGGATGTTATTGGTGTTGACCGCATCGTTGTACACCTCACGGCGATCTGCGATCGCCGTCTCGAGGCTGCTGATGCGCTGCTGCAAGTGCAGAAACGGCTCGCTGGCCTTGAGCTGCGGGTAGTTCTCGGCTACGGCATACAGGCCAGTGAGACCGCTGCGCAATTCGCGTTCCGCCGTGCCGACAGAGACCACATTACCGGCGGAGCGCGCGGCATCGACGCCCGCGCGCGCACGCATCACACGCTCCAGTGTGTCGCCCTCGTACTTCATGTATCCCTTGCACACCTCAACGAGCTTCGGCAGCTCGTCGTGGCGCTGCACCAGCAGAACGTCGATGTTGGCCCAGGTGAGCTTGACCTCCGCGCGCACGCGTACCAGGCCGTTGTAAATGGAGATCGCGTAGCCGCAGAAAACGATGATCAGGAACAGAAGGACGATGCCGGCGATCATTCGATCACTCCCTCGAGGAAGCCCTGGCTTTTGGGGGAAATATAGGCGCGATTACTCGGCCCTACCGGGCCTCGCCCGTCCGGGCCGTCCTCCGCACGTTATCAAGGATTCTCGCTGCCCCGGGAGCGCAGCCCAAGCACTCTCATCACGAGGGGTCACGCCGAACTGTGCGCTCGGTAACACTTTCTTCAGTAGAATCCTCATCCTTCGAGTACGACGGGGGGGGATGCCGATGCGCCGCCTGGATGCCGTCCTTGGGATTGTGGTCGCGCTCGCCGCGTCGAGTGTATCGATTACGGTACACGGTCAGACGCCTCAGACCTCGACAGAGGATCTCACCCCCTGTGGCACAGCGCGTGCCGAGCCCGCTCAGTCGGGCACGTGGGCCGTCCTTTTCTGTAACCGGACAGGTCACGACATTGTCGTTCAGTTCCACGACAACGACTGCCCGGCCGACAACTGGAGCCGCCGAGGGAACGTCTACGAGAAGCAAATCGCCCGGGGCGAGTCGGTTGCAGTTCCCCTGTGCTACGCCCGCGAAACGCAGCCCGCCGCAACTCCTCCGCCCGGGGTTCCGCAGCTGCGCCTCCCCGGAGGCAAGGGCGTCATGACGACCTGGAGCATCGTCGGTGACTGCGGCGATCGCAGCGATAGGACGCACATGGACGCGCGGACCTTCTACGACCGCGGTGCCTATGAAACCGGGATCATCCTGCTGCAACATCCCGCTGCCGCCTCTCACTGCTTCAGCATCCCCGCAGTAGCCGCGGGGCAAACATCTGGCAGTGCCGCGCCTGCGGCGAACACGGCTGCCACGGCAGCCTCGCGTGCAGCTGCGGACGCCCCGCCGGCAACGTCCGCGTTGACGACAGCCCCCGCCCCGCCGGCAGCCTCCGCGTCCACGACAGTGCCCGGCCTGCCGGCAGCCTCCGCGTCGACAACAGCATCCGGCCCGCCGGCTGCGACCAACACCGAGGCTGCGGCGAATTCCAACACACAGTCCCTGGCCAGCGGTGGCCCACCCGCGCTTGCGGCGACCATCGACACCACGAATCGCTTCTCGAGAGTGGTGCATGTACTGGCGACCAGCTCTCCGGATGCGCCCACCTATCACTGCAGATTCCGGCTGGCCCTGGATTTCTCCGACGGCTCGAGTTGGATCGACCGGCAGCAGGCGGATGTGCATGCGGGCGATGCGAACGCGCCCGTCATTACACGCAAGTACGGCAAGACGGTGACCAAAGTTGTGGTCACCTCGCCCAGTTGCGTGCCGAGCGGTTGAGGGGGGCGCCTCGGGCCCATCGTAGACGCTGCGGGCCTCGATCAGCGACAATTGGACATGAGGTTCATCGTCGCACGCCTGCTCGCATGTCTGGCAATCGTGGTATGTGGCGCAGGGTGCTCTCTGATCTCGCTCAAGAGTCCCGAGCGTCCGCTCTCCAACCGGGACATGAACACGCGCATTCTCACGCGCGAGTTCTCGTACCACTTCATCAGTGCGGTGCAGGAGCGCGCCGACGAGATCGCCGCCAGCGAGAGCGATCCGGGGATCATCGCCAATACGCTGCGCTGGAAGATCGGCGCAGCGGAAGAGAGTCAGCGCGCGGCGATGCGCATGGCCCCGGCGATGAGCCTGCTCGATACGTGGGCCCTGGCCGAGCAGATGAAAACATTCCTCTCGCCCGGCAATCCAGGTGGCGCACTGTTCGGTGCGCACCAGGAAGCAGCGCTGAGCATCGCAAGCCAGCTGGACGAGGACGCCACGACGCTGGCCGGCCGCCTGATCGCCCCGGGGGAGCTGCAGAAATATCGCACCTTCGTCCAGACATACACGCGCGAGCATCCGCTGCTGAGCCTCGACTTCGTGCGTGCCTCGGTGATCGAGCTGTGGACGCAGACTCAGGGAAGCCATTTCAAGCTGGTCGATTCGCTGGGGACGATTCCGGAAGCGATGGCGGATGTCTCCGACCGGGTCAAGATGTCCGGCGACGCACTCGCATCGCAGGCGATGTGGCGAACCCAACTGGCGCTGCGCGACTCGGGGTACTCCGGCAACGACCTGCGCTCGGCCCTGCGGCAATTGGATGATCGCCTGTCGAAGGTATCGGCGATGGCCGAGAATACTCCGCAACTGATGCACGCTGCGGTCGGCGACGTACGCCAGAGCGTGTTTGAAGCCTTGGACCGCGTTGACAGATCGTCGGCCGCGCTGATCGAGAAGTTGAGTGCGCAGCGCGAGGCGCTGACAGCGGATCTGCACACGGAGCGGGATACGGTTCTGGCCGCCGCCGACACGCAGCGCAAGGCACTCGCGCAGGACGTCTCGAGGATTGCAGATCAGGTCGTGAAGTCATCGGGCGAGCAGGTGCGGGCACTGGCACGCGAAGTGCTGGTGCTGCTCATCGTGCTCGCGCTGGTCATCCTGGGATTGCCGTTCTGGGCCGGCTACATGGTCGGTCGCGCGCGCCGCGAGCGTAGCTGAGAGCGGGAGAGGCGTCCCACCGGGATCGTCACACGACGGTACCGGCCGCCGCCTCGGACTTGTGGCACACGCCGTCTCTGCAGAGGCGGCGGCGAGCCGGTTCCGGCCCGCCGCTGGCACCCCGAGAGAGCCCGAGAGCTCTCTACTTGCCCCCCATCTTCATGCTCAGAGTCACATACCACTGCCGGGGCGCGTTGAAGTACGCACCGACCTCGCCGGCACCGGTATTCGGCGAACCCGCCGTCGGGTAGCGATCGTTGGTCAGGTTCGACCCGCCGACCGCCACGTCATACAGCTCGTCCGCCGCGGTGTAGTGCAGTGATGCAGCCAGATCCCGCGTTGCAGGCCGGCGCAGCTCGGGCGTGTTGAGTGCGTCGTTCCACAGCTCCGCCGTGTAGGTGAACGCCGTGATGAGCCGCAGCTGTGCCTGGTTCGTCAGGGAAATGTCGTACTCCGGATCGATCGTGAACTTGTACTTCGGAGTCTTCGGCAGTCGCGCATCGGTCTGCTTGCCGCCGGAGTTGAAGTTACACACGCCGGTTACCAGTCCCGTCACCGGGTTGACCGGTCCCACCGTCACCGGACAGTAAGTAGCTCCCTGGTTGTCGATCGACTGCGGGATGTTCGCGAACGGGTTCACCGAGGTGTAGTACGCGTCGATGTACGAAGCGGACGCGTTGAATTGCAGGCCGCCGCCGACCAGCGCCTGCATCTCCAGCTCCGCGCCCTTGATCTTGGCGTTGCCGGCATTGGTGTACACCGGGGAGATGCCCTGCTGGATGTTGAGCTGGATGCCATCGTAGTCCGTGTAGAACACCGCCGCGTTGGTACGCAGACGGTGGTTGAGCCAGTCGGCTTTCAAGCCCAGTTCCCAGGTCTTGGAGTACTCGGGTGAGAACTCGGCCTGCTTCGGGCTGCTGATCGCGGCGGACAGGCGCGTCGTCCAGCCGCCGGCCTTGAAGCCCTTGCCCCAGCTGGCGTAGGCCATCACGTCGTTGCTGAAGTGGAATTGCACTCCCACCGTCGGATCGAAGATGTGCCAGGCCTGGCTGTCGGGGATGTTCGGGAAGTAGCGGAACAGGGTGCTCGCCGGAAGCTGCACTCCACCCGGCAGAACCAGGAACGGGAAGTCGTTCAGGTCGCTCTGGCCGCCCAGGAAGTACGCCTGCGCATCCGTGTACCGGCCGCCCGCCGTGAAGCCCCACTGATCGTTGAGCCGGTAGTCGGCGTGCACGAAGGCGGCGTAGTTGATGTTCTCCACGTCATTCGCCACGTCATAGACGTACAGCAGGCTCTCGAAGGGCACATAGTCGTGGACGTAGCCGCCTTCCTTGAAGTAGTACAGCCCGCCGACATAGTTGAGCTTGCTGTCCAGCGCCTTGCCATTGATCTGGAATTCCTGCGACACCTGGAACTGATGCTGCGCGTCGCTCACTTCCTGCAGCGTTTCGGGCGTGCCGTCGAGGTCCGTGCCGATGCGCCAGGCGATCTGCCGGTAGGCGCTGATCGACTTCAGCGTAATGTCATCGGTCAGCGAGTACTCCGCCTGCGCCGAGAAGCCGAACACGTCGTTGCGCGCGAAGTCGGGGCCGTTCGCATACGTCGTATCGATGTTGCCGGTCTGGGAAGCCGAAAACTGATCGAAGATGCGCGGCTGGTTGGAGCCCAGGTATGGCAGGCCGGCGGCGATGTTGTTGTAGTTGTAACGCGGATCGACGCCCGGGAACGGGACGGCGCCCACCGGCAGACCGATATAGCCGGCGCCGATCAGGGGCGCGCCGCCGATCGCGTTGAGGCTCACATTGCGCGCACGGGGGCTCGTGCAACCGACCGCGAAATTGGGAACCGGGGCGGCGTTGAAGGGCGCCTGGTTGGCGAGCGCCCCGGCGACCACGAACGGCGGCGGACCGCCGGCTGCGCCGATGGCATTGGCGATTCCGCCGGTGCCGTTCACCGGATCGTACTGCTTCGTGGTGTTGTTGTACGGTAGTGCACCGTTGCTGATGCACAGATCGTACAGGGTCGAGAATGTCGAGTAGTTCAGGTTGCCGGTGTAGGTGTTGAGGATCCGGTAACCGAGGGCCGTCTGATCCTCATGCGACCAGTCTCCGGTGAACGTCATCTTCAACTTGTCCGACGGCATCCACAGGACCTTGCCGCGCATCGTGACCACACCGGTGCCGTCATAGTTGTCGTTGGTCTCGTAGCCCGCCTTGGCAAGGGCAGTCTGCGGATCCACGACGAAGGGTGCCGAGCCATACGCCGAATTGGCCGGGTACGGAATGACCTTGTCCCAGCCCGTCTGATTCTGCGAGGACACGCTGATGGAGGTCAGCAGTACGTCCTTGATGACCGGCAGGTCCGCCGTGAATGACACGTCACGCCGGTTGTACTGACCTCCGGTCACCTGGGCGACGAAGCGCGGCTCGTTGCCCGGAGTATGGGTGACGATGCTGATCGCACCACCGATGGTGTTCGCGCCGAACAGTGTGCCCTGCGGGCCCTTCAGGATCTCCACCCGGTCGACATCGAGGAGGTTCTGGTTCGCGCCGATCGTACGAGCGAGGAACACGCCATCCAGGTAGACACCGACGCCGGGGTTCAGGTTGAACGCGAAGTCGTCCTGGCCGATGCCGCGAATCGAGGCCGACAGCACCGAGCGGTCGCCCGAGAACGGCGCACCCGCATCGAGGTTCACGCCGGGGGTCAGGTCGCCCAGGGCATGAATGTCGTTCAGCTGGCGGCTCTGCAACTGGTCGGCCGTGAAGGCCGATACCGCAATGGGCACCTGCTGGATGTTGTTGGAACGGCGTTCCGCGGTGACGACGACCTCCGTCAATTCCGGGGCGGAAGGCGCAGCGGCAGACTGATCTGCAGGTGCGTTCTGCGCCCGGGCTGCGGCGGCCGCCATGAGCATTCCGACCGCGGCCGCGCACGACAGCACAGGGACACTGCGCAAGGCTCTGCCGCTTGGATTGCGAAGCTTCTTGTTCACCGACGTCTTCATGCTTCCCCCATAGAACCGGAAGTATCGCGACCGGCGCCTACCGTGGGGCGCCAGGTGCCCTTGTTGGGCGGTCGCAACGACAAGACCAATGGCCCAGTTGCGAATACTAACCAAGGATCGCAAGGCTTGCGCGCATAAAAGTGCAACCCGCTACGACCCAGAGCGCATAGCGGGGCGGTTCCGACCCCCGATTCGCTCATTAGTGAGGCGCGCTGCGAGCTCCTGCGCCATGGCCGCTACACTCCCCACCCCGCTATTGTGCCATTCTGGCAACAGCGCTGGAGCGTAAGCCGCACGCCAGAACGGCACGGAATAAAATGGCCGCGCGGTGAGTCTAGGCCTGCGAACCTGGAGAGACATATCGGACCGGAGATGGACGACAAGCGCGGCCGCTTCGAAGCGCAGGTGCTCCCGCACCTGGACGCCGCCTACCGCTTTGCCCGCTGGCTGTCGCGCTCGGCGAGCGATGCCGATGACCTGGTGCAGGAGGCGGTCCTGCGCGCGTTCAGAGGCTTCGAGGCGCTCCGGGGATCGGATGCCAGGGCCTGGCTCCTGACCATCGTACGGAACTGCCACGCGACGGCTCACCGCCAGTCGGCACGGCGGGCCCAGGTTCCCTTACCGGAAGAGCACGACGCAAACGACGGCCACGCGATGATCGCGACGACACCCGATCCCGAGCGGGACTCCATCAACCGTGACGACGAGCGCACATTGACTCGACTCCTGTCGGCGCTGGCGGACGAGCACCGCGAAGTGCTCGTGCTGCGGGAAATCGAGGAATTGGACTATCGGCAGATCGCAGCCGTCACGAACGTCCCGATCGGCACGGTGATGTCCCGACTGGCTCGGGCGCGCGCAGCGCTCAGAGCCCGGTGGCAACAGCACTCAGAAGGAGCACCGCGTGCAGTGCGCTGAGTCACTCCGCATCCAGGCTTACTTCGACGGTGAAGTCGACGCCCTCTCCGCCGCCGAGATCGAGCGTCATGCGCAGCGTTGCCCGGAGTGCCGCGACCAACTTCAGGATCTGGGTCGGATCCGGGCAGCCATGCGCGAGACCTTCACCCATGAGGGAGTTCCGTCCGAGTTGCGTGCACGGATCGCTCGTGCGCTGAACCAGGAGGAGCACTCGTCAAGGGTCGAGACTGCTGCCGGCCCACAGCAGGCAGGCCCGAGCCGCTTCCGCCCTCGCAAGCCGGGCCGCACTCAACCCTTCTGGCTGGGGCTGCTGAGCGGCGTCGGCGGCAGTGCGGTCGCTGCGGGCCTCGCCTTGATGCTGTGGCTGCCGGCCACCCCGAACGCCTTCCTGGACGATCTGGTCGCGGCACACGTGCGATCGCTGCTGCCTGAGCACCTGATCGACGTCGTCTCGAGCGATCGGCACACGGTCCAGCCATGGTTCTCAGGCCATACCGACGTCTCTCCCACGGTCATCGATTTCCCGGCGCAGGATTTCCATCTGGTCGGCGGGCGCGCTGATTACCTCAAGCACCAGCGCGCCGCGGTCGTCGTGTACCGGCACGGCGCACACATCATCAATGTGTTCGCCTGGGCGGCGGACACGCAGAGTGTCCCCGGAAGCACGACACGCGATGGCTATCGCATGTTGTTCTGGAAAGTCGGCGACGTCGCCTATTGTGCCGTCTCCGATGCCGGGTGGGCCGAGTTGTCCGAGCTGCAGCGGCTGCTTACGGCGCCACCCACCCCATGATCGGCACCGTGCTGATGGAGTTCTTGGGGCTGCCCTCGATGATCCGGTCGCTGTAGGCGACATACACCAGCGTGTTGCGCGGGCGGTCGAAGAACCGCACCACGTGCAGGCGCTTGAACACCAGGCTGCGGCGCTCGTCGAACACACTGTCGCCGTCCTTGAGCTCGCCCAGAATCTGGATTGGACCGATCTGGCGGCAGGCGATGCTGGCATCGCTGGTATCCTCCGCCAGTCCCAGCTCCCCTTTCACGCCCCCCGTCACGGCGCGGCTGATGTGGCAGGCAACGCCCTTCACCTTCGGATCGTCGAAGCCGTCGACGTCGATCTTGTCGTTCGGCCCGATCCAGCGGAAGCGCGTGCTGACCTGCCCTGTGGTGCCGCGTTCCGGCCGACTCCACAGCCACAGCGCAAAGCCGAGCACCCCCACGAGCAGGCAGGAGCCCACGATGGCGCCAAACTTCTTCATGGCGGGGGTCCGCGCACCGACCGCGGCGCATCCGGGCCAGGCGCACCCGGGGGCGCCGAGCGTGGCCCATAGTGCGGCAGAGGCGCTCCCAGCTCATAAGCGCCCAGATCGGGGGCCTTGCCGGTAAAGCCATCCGTGATCGTGGGCAGCTCGACGCCCGCGTCCACCGCCGGGGAGCCCGGCCGCAAGCGGAAGTCCAGATCCTCGGGCGAATACAGGTGTTGCGGGTCGGCCTTGTCGGGAACCCCGACGTCGGCGAAGGAATTGAAGTCGACGAGCACGCTGTGCCTGTCCTGTCCGGTGGCGGCGGAGTATTCCGCGAGCGTCTTGAAACGACGCGTCGTGAGCTTGCCGCTGTAGTCCGCGCGAACCTCCGGCGGCGGGGAGTCCCATTCGAAGGCGTTCTCGGAGCCGGGATTCGGCCTGAAGCCGTTGTAGTCGGAGCTGGAATAGCGGGTGCTGGTGCGCAGCGCGAGCACCTGCGGCGACCAGCCATCCGCCAGGATCAGATTGTTGCGCAGGTGCACGTTCGCGGCGGGTCCGAAATAGCGGATCTGGCCGATGAAAGTATTCTGATACAGCAGCACGCCGGCGGGGGTGTCGACCAGCTTCAGGTAGCCGCCGGTGGTGCCGTCGTAGGTAAGATTGCGATAGAAATAAACCGGGCCGCCGAACATGGGCTGCGCACTGAGAGCGCCACCGGCGGAGTCGAAGCAGCGGTTCTCGAACACCCGGATGTTGTGCGCCCCGCCGTCCGCCTCGATGCAATTGTCGGCCATGTTGTAGAAATCGTTGCCATAGATGTCGATGGCCACGGGCACCCGCTCGCGCAGCTCGTTCGGGGTGCCATCCGGATCGCCATAGGTGTCCACATCGATCCCATCGTGCCAGTTGGCCACGTAGTTGTGCGCGACCACGTGGCCCTGGCCGTAGACCTTGACGGCGTATTCGGAGGTGATGAGCGCCGGATACCCGGCATACTTCGCCCAGACTTCCGGCGTGAACCAGCTCTGCAGCCGCCGCGCGTCGTGCCGGCCGATGAACACATTGTCGGCGATGTAGAAATTCCTGGACCCTGACCAGCCCGCCTCGACCACCCGGCCCACGTCGTAGATTCTAGAGTGTTTGAGGGTGAAGCCGCTCGAGCCGGCGATCGACTTGATGCCCAGCTTGAACGCCACGTTGGTATTGCGGACGGTGATGCCTTCGAAGTAGTTGTAGTTGCCGCCCATCAGGTTGAACAGGTTGTCGTTGCCGTCGCCGTCGAAGATCACCTTGCCGTCGCCGGCGGCCTTGATGACGATGGGCTTGTCGGGCGTGCCGCTCTGCGTCAGGTAGTAGGTGCCGTCGAAGGGCGTGCCGTACGCGGCGATGGTTTTGTCGAAGCCGCTGTAGACGAAGCGATTGTCCTTGTACAGGCCCGCGTGCACGAGAATGACATCACCCGGCCTGACGCGCGGCGGCAGCGCGCGCGAGTGGTCCGATTGATCCGAGCCCAGGTAATAGGCGGCCAGCAATCCCGTGAAGGCCGGCTGCTGCCGTGGTCCTTTGTAGTCGAACGGATAGACGTTGTAGACAGCGCCTCCCGCGGCCGGCTCAGGCTCCTTGCGGGTGCGCACCGTCACCACCTTCTCGCGTTTGCCGTGCACGCCGTCGGGGTCGGACAGCACGAAACGGCACTCGTACTCCGTATCCGGCTGCAGGTTCAGGATACTGCCGGCGAACATGTTGGGAGCGACGTACTGGTAGAAGTGCCCTCCCCCGTCCCGCGGCACGCCGCCGCTTACCACCTCGTGCTGCAGGCGCAACAGCGGCAGCGCGGCGCGCCAGGACTGCTCGCCCTTTTTGCGATAGCTGACGGCGACGCTCGCATTGCGATTGTCATCCCCGGAGATTCTCCACTCAAAGCCGAGCGACACGAGCGTGGCAGGCTCGACCCAGAAATCACCGGCCGTGGTGCCCGTCTGCGACCATGACAGCCCCGGGTGGGTGCACAGAGCAACCAACAGGAGCAGCGCTTGACGCCAACGCATGGCCGACCCCCTGACTGTTGTTTTCACATGACTAGAATGGGTAACTGATGCCGGTGAATACGGCGGCCCCGTTGCTGCCATAGCCGACGTCGACATAGCCGACGACGAACGGGCGCGCAATGCCGCGGAACCCGACCCCATAAACGTGATGCAGCTGATCGAACGGCATGGTCCTCAGCCGGCCGAAAACGCGGCCGAGATCCACGAAGGGGGCTATCTCCAGATCCACGTGAGTGGAGATGGCGTTGAAGGAAATGATGTGGCGCCGCACCTCGGCGCTCATCGAAAGAGAATTGCGGTCGTAATAGCGGCCGGCGCCGAACCCGCGCAGTAGTTGCTCACCACCGATCTCGCTCTGATCACCGCCCAGGCTGCTGAGCGCCCAGAACGGTACGTCCTTCGCCGACAGCAGGTAACGCACCGCCATATGCGCCGCGATGACGGTTTTCTGCCCGACGGGAAAGTAGCCGCGGCCGTCGAATCCGGCTTCCGTGTACAGCGAATCGCCGACCAACCCCGCCCGGCTGGCGATGCCAGCGTACTCGACCAGCTTCATCCCGTGGCTGGGGACCGTCAGATCGTCCATTGTGTTATAGACGAGCGACATTCGGTTCAGAGCCTCGCGAAACCGGCCGATGCCGCGCTGACCGGGAAATCGTTCCTGAATCGATGGAATGCCCGACAGGGTCCCCGGAAGCACGTCCACCTGGCGTGCGCGCGCCGTATACAGCAGCTGCCAGATCTTGCTGATGTTGTAACCGGCCTGCAGCTGCACGACTTCCTGCTCGGAGGTGTAGTTCGTTTCCGCAGACTGCGGCGTGCGGTTGCCCAGTCCGAAGAAGCGTGGCGTGCCGTCACGGTCGTAGATCACGCTCGCGTTGAACGACCAGCGCTTCCGGCGGGCGCGACCGTACTGAAACTCGCCGTCAAACTCGCGCTCGACGCGCTGCTTGAGGCCAGCCATGATCGACCACTGCTCATCCTCGGAGGGGTAGGCAAAGATGCGCCCGTGGGCACCCCACCCGAAGTACGGGTTGTGGTTGATATCCGGGGCAATGATGCGCGTGATGTCCTGGTTCTGGTCGGTCACTATCCAGGTGGGCAGAACGCCGAGCGTCGTGCCGCTGTCCGGATCGGTGCCGATCAGCGGCACGGGAATGAACGGCGCCGTCGCCGGATTGAACCAGCGCGACAGGCCGGTCTCCGGCGCCGGCGCCTTGACTTCGGGCGGCTCGGCCGAGGGCAATTGAGCGAGCGCGTTCGACCAGGACGCGAGCGCCAGCAGCGCGAGGACGAGCCGCCAGCGCGCATGCAGAAGAAACATCCGACGCGCGGCTCGGACCACCCTCATCGGCGGATCTCTGCAACGCACTGCAGGAGGCGCTCGATGTCGGCTGCACTCACATCGCCCATGGTGGAGATCCGGAACAGTTGACCCGATAGCCCGCCTTGTCCCGCGTAGATCACGAAGCCGGCCCTCTTCAACGCATCATGCAGCGTCTCGTACGTCAGGCCTGCAGGAAGACGGTAAGCACGCAGTACGACGGAGGACTGTTGCGCAGGCACTGCCGTGTCGATTCCCAGTGCAGCGAGCCCGGCGCGCACCTGTTCCGCGAGCGCGGCGTAGCGCCGATGACGCGCCAGGCGCCCGCCCTCATCGGCGAATTCGCGCAGGGCTTCGAGCAACGCATAGTAAGCATGCACCGCCGGAGTGAACGGCGTATTGCGCTGGTCCTGGAGTCGGGCGAGACGGCCGAGGTCCAGGTAAAAGGTGCGGGAGTGGGCGGCCTCGATGGCGGCTCGTCGCACGACCACGAACGAAACGCCAGGGACACCGTGCAGGCACTTGTTCGCGGTGGCGGCCACTGCCGACAGGCTCCGGTCACCGAACTCCAACGCCTCTGCACCGAAGCTGCTGACTGCATCGACGAGCAGCTCGAGGCCACGCGCGCGGCAGAGCTCGCTCAAGGGTCGCAGGTCATTGAGCCGTCCGGTCGTGGTCTCATGATGAATGACCGCCAAGTGAGTGCAGCGCGCCTGCGCGGCAAGTCGCTCGAGCGCACCCAGATCCAGCGGTTGCATCCAGTCCCCGGCGAGGCGCTCGCACGGAATGCGATACTGGGCGCAGATCTGCGCTATCCGCTCGCCGTACACGCCGTTTTCCGCATTCAGCACGCGACCATGCTCGGGCACCAGGGAGGCCACCATGCACTCCACCGCCGCCGTGCCGGACGCGCTCAGGAGCACAGCCGTCCACACCTCGGGGTCGAGGCCATACACCGACAGCAACCGGCGCCGTACCTCATCCTGCAGGTCGAAGAACTCGCTCTCGCGATGGCACAGGTCCGGCTGCAGCAAGCTGCGGCGCACGCGCTCGGTCAAGCTTACCGGGCCGGGGTTGAGCAATCGCATCAGTGCGCTCCGGCCGCGATGTGTTTCATCAGCCGCTGCTTGACCTCGACGGGCCCGATCGAGGGACGCGGCAAGTCGGCCGGTGTGCCGGTGCGCGTCAGCAGGCAGGCAAACCGCGGGCCCGCCGGAGCGGGCGCATCCAGCCAGGCAGCGATGTGCTCGACCTCCTCCGTCTCCAGCGCCGCAGCGTACCCGCACGCAGCAGCGACGCCCGCGAAAGAAATCCGACCCGATACCGTCGCCTGGCCGCCGGTGGAGTCATGCGCGCCGTTATCCAACAGGAGGTGCCACAGGTTCGGCGGCGCATACGCCCCAACCGTCGCAAACGCGCCCAACCGCATCAACGCCGCGCCGTCCCCATCCAACGCCACGACGCGCAGATCCGGGCGGCTGAGCGCCAGTCCCAGCGCGAGCGGCACGACGCATCCCATCGACCCGACCATGTAAAGGTGGTTGGACCGGTCATCGATCGCATAGAGCTCGCGGCCACAGAACCCGGTCGATGCCAGCACGACAGTGGAATCGGCACGTGTATGGGCCACGACCGCACGCAGGGCTTCTGAACGTGTCGCTCGAGCCTTGAAGGCTCTGCGCCGCGGCTCGAGAACCGGCGCCGCCAACTGCCTGGGGGCCTCCGCGGGAGCCACCTCGAGCGGATAGCTCGCCACGCTGCCCTTCTGCATGAGCAACGCATAGGGCCGCCCCGTCGCGTCCATGTGGGCCGTCGCACGATCCAACGCCGGCCCCACCGCTGATAGCTCGGTCGGAAACAGCTCCCATGGGATCTGCATCGTTTCCAGGACCGTCGCTGTGATCGGCCCCATCAGCGCATGCTGCGGCTCATCGGCGACTCCGGGCTGGCCGCGCCAGGTCACGATCAGCAGCTGCGGCAGGCGAAAGGTCCAGGTCAGGGAGGTGAGCGGACTGACCGCGTTGCCCAGCCCCGAGTTCTGCATCATGGCCACGCCCCGCGCGCCGGCCAGCGCCGCGCCCGCTATCAGTGCGACGGCATCGCCTTCGTTCGCCATCGACACGTAATGCAGCGCCGGGTCCTGCAACACGTAGTTGATGAAAGGGGTCAGGAAGGAGCACGGGACACCGGCGTACCAGTCGAATCCGCGCTTGCGTGCCGCCTCGACGAAGTCGCGCGCCTGGATCATGTGCCGGGGTCCGCCGCCCCCGCGTCCGAGGTCGCGGTAAACAAGGTCTGGGAGTGCGCGAAATCGACGGCGTGACGGAACTCCTCCAGGTCGTTGACGCCACGCCAGTGGCCGTGCACGTACAGAACTTCGATGCACGTTCCTCCGGCCACCAGGGAGTTCAACAGTGTCGGCATGTCAAGAGTGTCGAAATCTTCACGGACACGCAGCTCGGCCATGACGGCCTTCAATATCGCCACGCCGCGGCGACTGACCTTCAGCAGCCCGATCCAGCGGCCGTGCGGGTGCTCCTCACTTCCCGCGGCGGGCGCGCTGGTCTTGCCACTGACCACACGGCGCAGCAGCACCTGCGTCCCAAACAGGCCACGGTCGTCCCCGCGGGAGCAGAACGCGAAGTCGCGAACTGTGCGGTTGATTTGTCCGGTCTGCGAGGAATCCACAATGATCGTGAAGTCGGCTTCGCTCTCCATCAGGTCGCGCAGTACGTAGCTGCGGTAGAGCAGGTCGCCGTAGGAGATGACAGTGTCCGCCTCCAAGGCATCGATAGCGCACGCGAGCGAGGCGAGCTCCCCTGTCTGTGCGTACCGTTCGTTGCGGACCAGCTTGATGCCGGCGGTATCGATCGCATCCGCGCAGTAGCCGCCGACCACGGTGATGTCGTTGATGTTTTCCTTCTTGAAGCTGTCGACCATCCAGCGCAGCAGCGGCTTGCCGGCGATGGGCAGCATCACCTTGGGCCGATCGGTCGTGACCGCCTCCAGGCCCTTGCCCCTGCCCGCCGCGAGCACCACGGCCGAACGCGAGGCACTCGAAGCGGACAGATAGAGCCGCTCGGCGGCCGAGTATTCATCCGCGTCCTGCAGTCGGAAGATCTCGTTCACAGGGATGATGCGGTCCTCGACATTCACCAGAGTTTCGCTGGCATGGACCTCCTGCGCCACACTCTGCATGGCCGAGGCCGCGGCGCGGACCATGTGATTCGCCCAGATCACCACGCTGATCCCTGCCTCCCGGAACACCTCGGTGGGAGTGCTGTAATAGCGCGTCGGCACGATGACCAGGGGCGCGCGCCCCGCCCACTCGCGCGCAAACGTAACAATCTCATCGGGTTTGGAGAGCTTGCTGTGGATCAGAATCGCGTCGGCGCCGGCGCGGCGGTAAGCCTCGGCCCGTCGCAATGCCTCGTCCATGCCCCAGCCGGCGATGAGCGCCTCGACTCGGGCCACAATCGAGAAGTTCGGGTCCTTCTGGGTGTCCTTGCCGGCGGCGATCTTGCCGGCAAATTCCTCGATATCCGCCAGGGGTTGGCGCTCCCCATTGAGGAAGCTGTTGGTCTTGGGGAACTGCTTGTCCTCGATGCACACCCCCGCGATGCCGCGTTGCTCGAGCTTGCGCACCAGGCGGCGCAGATTGTTGAAGTTGCCATAGCCGGTGTCGCCATCCAGCTGGATCGGCAGATCGCTCGCATCGGCCATGAACTCCAGCGTGTCCACCACTTGCGTCCAGCTGGCCTCGTTGTTGTCGCGCACGCCGAACTGCGCCGAGATCGACAGACCGGAGGCCCAGATACCGCTGAAGCCCGCCTCGCGCACGATGCGCGCCGAGAGGCCGTTGTGCGCCTCCATCAGGAACTCGAGCTGCTCGCTCTCCAACATGCGGCGCAGCTTGGCGCTGCGGGTGCTCTCGACGGTGGAGCGCTCAGATCGCGAGGCCCGGGCGGCACGGGAAGTCGTAGTCGAGTCGTTCATGATGGCATCTCATCTACTTGCGGCAGGACTTCCCGCTCGGCACGGGCGAGGTCGGCCGGGAAGTCGATTTCAATCCAGGGCTCGCCCGTGACATCGGCGATTTCGAACGGCTGGCTGCGCTCCAGCAGCAGATCGCGAAGCGCCTCCTCGTGGGGCATGTGTGCGCGGGCGCTGCCGACGTAATCGGCGACGATGGCCGCGAGACGGCACGCCCCGGCCGTATTGAAACGGAAGAACCCGACCGACTCGCCGATCGTGTCGTACTGCAGGCCCGGCGGAAGCTGCTTGCGCAACTCGATCGGGACACCCTCGCGCACGCACAACTTGACGGGCTCCTCGCCGGCCTCGAAATCCCGGTCCATCAGGATCCGGTTGACCGGAGCGGCTCCGGCTACCAGGGCAGTCATGATCCTCTGATGGTAGAGCACATCGGCGTCCATCAGCAGCACGTCGCCGCCTCCGGTCAAGGCATCCGCCGCCGTGTGCACGGTCAGCACGCTACCCAGCTCGAAATGCGGATTCAGCACGATCCGCGGCCGCGGCTGCCAGCCCAACCGGTCGAGCTCGGCGGCGATCATCTCGTGACGGAAGCCCAGCACGAGCACGATCTCGTCGACGCCGGCGCGTGTCAGCGAACGCAGGTGGCGCTCCAACAGGCTTACGCCGCCGAACTTCAGCAGGCACTTCGGCAGTGCCTGAAGCTGTTGCAACCGGGAGCCGCGCCCAGCGGCCAGGATGATCGCGCGCATCGGTATCGAGGGGCTCTTGAAGTTATCGGGGACGTGAATAGTACAAAAACCGCCGCTCGGACAGGTGCAAATACACCACGCCCGGCACGGCCAGAATCAGCTCGCGCGCGCGCTTCGCCAGGGACAGGGCGAGTGCCACCTCGGGGGCGAGATTCGCCAGAGGCGCCAGCAGCAGATATCCGCCCTCCTGCACGCCCAGGGAGCCGGGTATGGCGAAGGCTGCGCCGCGAATCGCCTGCCCGAGACTCTCCAGGATCAGCGCATCGCTCCAGCTCACCCCGCTCCCCAGCAGACGCAGAATGAGATACACCTCACCGGTGCCGACGACCCATCCCAGCAGGCTCCAGGCGAAGCTGGCCGCCACCTGCGGCCAGCGGTCATAGGTGCTCTGCAGGGCCGCATCGAGCGCCTCGGCCTGGCTCATCAGCTTCAGCCAGTGGCGCTTTCCGGAGAAGCGCGCAGCCGCGCGCAGCAGCTTGCCGAAGAATCCTCGCCGCTGCAGCAGATAGAACATCGCGATCGGCACAGCAAGCACACTGCTGGCAACCAGCAGCGGCACGCGCAGGGTGTGTTGCATGCTCTGGCTGGCGCGGGCCACCACGAGCGCCAGCCCGAGCAACGCAAATACGACCTGGGCGAGCGTCTGAAAAGTGGTGCTGACCGTGATCTGGGCGACCGCTGCCTGCATCGGCACGCCGCGCTGGCTGAGCTGGCGGATCATCAGTGCGGGCCCGCTGAGCGCGCCTGCGGGCATCAGGCTATTCGCCGACTCCCCAACCCAACGCACCACGACCGTCCTGCGCAGCGTCGCGCGCGCGCCGTCAGAGAACAACGCATGAATGGCCGCGGCATCCAGCACGAGTGGCAGCAGATGGAAAGCGGCAACTCCCAGCAGCCCCCAGCCGGCTACGGCCAGTGTCGCGAATATTGCGGAGAATCCCTGCGACACCAGCACACCGACGAACAGCAGCACGCCGAGCGTCAGCAGCCAGAATGCCGCCCGGGTCATGTCTGCGTGCGCGGTGTGCGCCTTGCGCGGCGGCGGAACACCTGGCGGAATCCGAAGTACCCGAGCGAGTCCTTCATGTTGGAAATGAGACGCCACCAGGGCCGCATGCGCGGATCGGTCACATACTCAAAGGTCAGGCTCACGCGCCGCTCGCCCTCGCCCAAGGGCGTGATGCGGTGGCGGAGCGCATCTCCATCGAAGAACACCAGCCCCCCCGGGGGGATCTGTACCGATCCGGCGACCGCGGTTGCACCGGGCTGCCGCGTGTACAGCTCGTAGTCGAGGCGGCAGGAGGATTGATCGATGACTCCCAGCAGCAGCGTGTAGCGCCGGCCGGCGTAGTAAGACGTGTCGTAGTGCCAGCCGATGTGATCGCCAGGGCGCGTGTAGAAATACAGCGCGTACGCGTGAGGATCATCCGGCGGAGACAGCTGTAGTGGCTCCCCTGCGAGCTGCCCCAACCAGTCGATCAGCTCGGGCGTCCGATAGAGTCCGGCAACGCGCGGTGCGATCTGGTCGATCGTGTGGCGGCTGACGCTACCACCCTGCTTGTGGCCCGGCAGATAGTTACGATTGACTGTTGCCTCTACGGCGGAGACGGCGGCGATGAGCTCGTCAGTCACCTCCGGCGGGAGAAACTCCGGGACGAACAGGAAAGACCCCTGCCGGATGAACTCCGCCCGCAGAGCAGGCAGGTCGAGCCTGTCCAGGCGCAGCCCTCCCGGGGGCCTGGATGTGTCCAGGCCGCTGGGCACGTCGAGACTCCCGCGGCGGCTCGGGGCAGGACTGTTCAGGCAGCCCCCGTGTCAGGCAGGCCGTGAATGCGACGCACCAGGCGGCGGTAGTCAATGATGACCCACACGGCAAACAAAGGCGCCCCTATGGCGGAGGCCACCAGAAAAGGCGCTGCGCCATTACACAGGGTGACGAGCGGGAACAGATACAGCACGTCCTCGGTCTCGAAACCGCCGAGCGAGCGCTGGCGACTCGCGGCCTTGCCACCGAGCTCCTCGATGCGCATGCGTAAAAAGAAAATGAGCGCCACCGCAACGCCGGCTACCGCGCCAAGCCACTGCGCGGGTACCGGCATGGGCCCCATCGATCTCGCACCGACACCTGCGCCGATGGCCACGAACAGCAGGATCGTAACCGCGGCATCACTCGCAAGGTCGTACCAGTGGCCTATCCGGCTGCTCTTGCCGCTGATGCGCGCCAGCTCACCGTCGGTGTGGTCGAGGAAGTTCGACACGACCAGCAGCAGCGCACCGAGATTCATCCAACCGTAAGTTCCCTGCGCCAGCGCAGCCGCTGCTGCAATGCCGAAGCCCAGGCGCACCGTCGTCAGATGATTGGGCCGGACCGGGGTATCCTTCAGCGGAGTCACCAGGCGGCGTGCGAGGCGTGCATCCCAGGGG
>CAZLYG010000013.1:0-10407 GCA_964563075.1 uncultured Steroidobacteraceae bacterium
TGTCCTCCGCCCAGGTCCGCGCGAGGTTGCGCACTGCGGCCTTGCTCGCGCTGTAAGCGCTCATTGCCGGGGCGCCCGTGGTGCCCGCGCTCGATCCGGTCAGGATGATCGAACCGCCCTCGCTCATCAGCGGCAGCGCCTTCTGGACCGTGAAGATCGAACCCTTCACATTGGTGTCGAAGATTTCGTCAATGTGCTCAACTGTGATGTTGCCGAGCGAAAGCTGGCTTCCCGCCCCGGCATTGGCGAAGACGATGTCGAGGGTTCCGCGCTCGGCCTTCACCGCCGCGTAGAGACGGTCGAGATCGGCCAGATCGGAGACCGATCCCTTTACCGCGCGGGCACTGGGTCCGAGGGCCGCTACAGCGGCGTTGAGCGCTTCCTGCCGGCGGCCGAAGATGAAGACGCAGGCGCCCTCCTCGATGAAGCGCTTTGCTGCGGCGCGGCCGATGCCGGTAGCGCCGCCGGTGATGACTGCAACCTTACCCGCAAGCTTTCCCATGACTTTTCACCTCTCGTCTCGTCTGGCAGCGCCCCGATTCCCATTGGTGCGAAGGCTCTGTATGATGTGGATCAGCGGTCCAGTTATATGGATCACCGATCCGATTGTCAAGGAGACCTTCGTGCGTGCCGACGCCAGTAAAAATTACAGTCACCTACTTGAAGTCGCGCGTGACGCCGTCACCGAGCACGGTGTCAACGCGTCAATGCGCGACATTGCCCGCCGAGCCGACGTTGGATTGGCTACACTACTTCGCCATTTTCCGACGCGAGAAACCTTGTTCGAAGCGTTGCTTTGTACGAAGGCGAACGCTCTGACGAACAAGGCAGCCGAATTCGAAACATCGAAGGCACCGCACGAAGCGCTCGTGTCCTGGTTTTGCGAAGCGGTGGCGTTCACCCGGACCTATAGCGGCGTTTGTGCCTTGATGGCGAGCGCCCACGCGGACTCCGGCTCCGCGCTTTACGCTTCAAGCACAGCGCTGCACTCAGCGGGCGCGCGATTACTCGCGCGTGCTCAGGCAGACGGAACAGCGCGCGCCGATATGGATGGGGAGGATCTGTTCGCCCTGATTTCGGCGCTCGGCTGGCTCTTCGATCAACCCGCTTTCGCACCACGGGCGAAGCATCTCTTTCACCTTATTACGAGCGCCATCCTGACAAACCGGGCTAGCAACAATGTCGAGAAGACAACACGGCGATCCGCCGCATCCATCGCCCGTGCGAAACATTCTGATGTCGTGCAGCGGCGCTCCCGGTCGGTGAAAGCGCCGGGTCGAGCGTCGAAAGCGGCATCGAGGGTGGAATGACCGCGAGTTCCTGCTTCGTGACTGCTCCCCGTGAGCCAGTTTGCATACCGCACCGCTGCAGGCGTGCGATCATGAGATGCACCCTTGGCAGAAGCCGGTCTATCCGCAGTCCCGTACTGCCTTCGTCGATGGATTCGAGCAGGCCGGCTACCGCCATGGTCTGCGGCGTCAAGGAAATTCGCGATTGCATGGGTTTTACCAACGATTGCCTCGCGGAGATCAGCTCTCGATCACTTCCGTCTTGCATTGGCGTAGGCGTTCATGTCAGCCCAGTCGATCACCGGATCGGGTGCACGGGATACTCAGTGAATCGTCGCGTTGGTTTCTCTTCGGTGCGCAACGAGACGGCGAGCACCGAGCAAGTGTGCGCCGTCTCATTGCATCCAACGCGACATGTGCGCGCGAACGCAGCGCGGTGCAGGCGAAGTGTTGTTGATCCGCGGCACCTGACGGGCGCCGCGCGACGGGCGTTGGCGCGCCTGCCCACGTAATGCAACCAAATCTCGCGACAGGGCGTCTTGGCAGGCGCGATAGCCCGTGCGCGGGAACACGGCGTCTGCGGCGCAGCGCAAATATCCGCGCCTTCCCCAGCATCAGCAAACGCCCAACCTGATTGATCTCCGACAGACGACCTGCGCCCGTCCGGTGACGCGGAGCAACAACACTTTGCCTGTGCCGCGACGCACCCGCCGCCGCATTCCCTGTTCTTATTCTTAGCCTTGTAGCTCATTAGCCTTCTTAGCCGAACACGCCTACCGCGCCGCCGCCAGCACCCTGCACAGCCGCTCCGTCGCATCCAGAACGCTCGGCCCCAGCCGACTGAAGCTGTCATCCTCAAACGGAATCAACCGTCCCGACTTCACCGCCCGCAAGTCCGGAAACCGCTTCCAGTCAGCCAGCCACGCGTTCGCCTGCCCCGCGGGCGCCGCCGCAACGATCACATCCGGATTGCGAGCAATCACCGCCTCTACATCGACAGCAGGTCCCGATGTCTGCAGGTCACCAAACACGTTCGTCGCGCCGCAGATGCGCAGAGCGTCGCTCATGAGCTGCTTGCCGCCCACGGTATAGATCGGCCGATTCCACGCCTGTATCAGAACGGTGAGATGCCGACCTCCGGCGTATTCACGCCGCAGGCGAGCCAGTCGCTCCTCGAGCGAGCGCGCCGTGCGCTCGGCGATGTCGCCGGTGCCGGCGAGCGCGCCCAAGCGGCGTATGGACTTGGGCAGATCCTCCAGGACATCCACCTCCTGGCGGTAGAGCGGAATGCCGAGGCGCGAGACTTTCTCGATCTGCGCGACATTGCCGCCGCCCGGCCAGATGACGACAACGTCCGGACGCAAGGCGAGCAAGCGCTCAACGTCGATAGCGGTGACATCGCCGATACGCGGAATGCTTTTGGCCGCCGCAGGCTCGTCAGAATATTCAACCGTGGCGACAACTTTGCTGCCAGCCCCGGCGGCGAACAGCATTTCCGTCGCGCCAGGAGTGAGGCTCACGATGCGGGAGGCGGGCGCAGGCAACACGACATGCGCGCCGGTATCGTCGGTCACCGTGACCGCGGCACAGGCGGCGGAGGCGAGTGAGCCGAAGAGGAGTAAAAGGCCGAGTAATCGCATCATCGGGGGCGTAGTGTATCGCGCTGCTCACGCGTCTGGTGACGCCCGTGATGTACAAGCTGATTCCTCCGGAGGTGGAGACTCGCACCTCGCCGGCGGCGGATGCGAGCCTCCCGGCCTCAGGCGGCCTTGACCTCTGCTCCAGTCCCTAGATCGCTTTCCAGCACCCGCGCGACGGCGTGCACCGTGGCTGCGATCCTGACAGCACTCTGAACGGCTTCGCGGCTGAGCCCGTGCTGCCGCAACTGCTTCTCATGCGACTCGATGCACATGCCACAGCCGTTGATCGACGACACCGCCAGCGACAGCAGCTCGAAATCCGCTTTGGCGATACCGGGGTTGCCGATGACGTTCATGCGCAACCGTGCAGGCAGCTGTGCGTACTCCGCATCGCCGACGAGGTGCACGAAGCGGTAGTAGACGTTGTTCATCCCCATGATCGCGGCCGCAGCGCGGGCTGCTTTCACATGTGTCGGGTTCAGATACGTCGCTGCAATGGACTCGATATCGCGAGTGAAAGAGACACTGCGTGAGGCAATGGCGGAGGCCAGTGCGATCGCCCATATCTGGGTCTCCGTGAGACCTGGCGCCCCCGTGGGCGCCAGGACCGATCCCAGGTTCAGACTCAGATCCCGCGCATAGTCGGGAATCGAGCCACGGATACTGTCGAGTGTGGTCATGGCAGATTCCTTACGCAGCTTTGAGGGTCTCTTCGCCCTTCTTCCAGTTGCAGGGGCACAGCTCGTCCGTCTGCAGTGCGTCCAGCACACGCAGCACTTCCTCAGGACTGCGGCCGACGTTCAGGTCGGTGACGTAGACGAAGCGAATCACGCCCTGCGGATCGACGATGAAGGTGGCTCGCTGGGCAACTCCTTCGGCCGGATCGAGAACACCGAGGCTGCCGGAGAGCTCGCGCTTGATGTCGGCGAGCATCGGGAATGGCAGGTTCTTCAGCTCGTCCTTCGCCTGGCGCCACGCCAGATGCACGAACTCGCTGTCGATGCTGACGCCCAGGATCTGCGCGTCGCGCGCCTGGAACTCGCCCTCGAGCTTGCCGAACGCGGCGATTTCCGTCGGACAGACGAAGGTGAAGTCCTTTGGCCAGAAGAACACGACCTTCCATTTGCCGGGGAAGCTGTCGTGAGTGAAAGTCTGAAAGGCGTGGTTCAGATCGCTCGAGACGGTGCCCTTGAGCTCGAACCGGGGAAATGGCTTGCCGATACCGGTCATGATGCTTGCGCTCCTTGTGTGATGGGGCGGAGGCCCCTGGCGTGCGGACATGATGAGGTGCCGGCCTGGGTAGGTCTAATCAATTGACTTTATAATCCCGATAGATGCCATATATCGGGGAGCATGCCTGTGGCGGACATCAAGCTGAAGGATCTGCGCTATCTGGTGGCGGTCGCGGATGCGCGGCATTTCGGGCGTGCCGCCGAGCGGTGCTTCGTGAGCCAGCCGACGCTCTCCGCGCAGTTGAAGAAGCTCGAGCAGTACCTGGGGGTCCAGCTCATCGAGCGGCAGCCTGGCCACGTGTCACTGACGGAGGCTGGCGAGCAGATCGTCGCGCGCGCCCGGCGGATCCTCGAGGCCAGCGATGAGGTCGTCACTCTCGCCCGCTCCCATCGTGATCCCCTCGCCGGCACGCTGCGGATCGCTCTGCTCCCCACCATCGGGCCTTACCTTCTGCCCCGTGTGTCGCAGCCGATTCGCAAGGCGCTGCCCCGCCTGGAGCTGAGGCTGTACGAGTACCAGACGGCACCCATGCTCGAGAAGCTGCAGCTGGGCGAGATTGACCTCGGGATTCTCGCCCTGCCGATAGAGGCAGAGGGACTGGACTCCCGAGAGCTGTTCGCGGAGCCCTTTACCGTGGCTGTGCCCGACCATCATCGCCTCGCGAAACGCGATTCCATCCGCGTCGATGACCTGCAAGGGGAAACGCTGCTGCTGCTGGAGGATGGCCACTGCCTGCGGGACCAGGCGCTGGAAGTGTGCAGTCACATTGGCCCGAGTGAAAAGCAGGACTTCCGCGCCACCAGCCTCGAGACCCTGCGGCAGATGGTTGCCACGGGTGCGGGTATTACTCTGTTGCCGGAGCTGGCGACTCGCGGCGCCTATGGTCACGCACGCGGCGTAGCGATCAGGCCCTTCACCCGGCCCGCACCCGTGCGGCAAGTAGGCGCCGTTTGGCGTAAATCTAGCGCGCGTATTCCTGCGATCCAAGCGGTGTGCAAGGCGATCTCGGAACATGCGAAGTGACGGGCTGGCATAATCGTCTCTCAACCAGGAGCGTCGCTTGAACAAGGTCCTGTCGCTGCTGATCGCGCTCGCTTTGGTCGCCGGCGTTTATTCACCAGACGCTCGGGCGCAGCACAGCGCAGAGTTGATCGCAACCAACGCCTGGGTGCGCGTGACACCGGGATCGGACGTGGGGGCGGCGTATCTCACACTGCGCAATGTCAGCAAAAAGACGGTTACGGTGGTGGCCATCGATTGTCCCGATGCCGCCATGGCGATGATTCACGAGACGACCGTCTCCGGCGGTATCTCGCGCATGCGACCGCACGAGCAACTCGCCATTCCGCCGGGCGGTACGGTGAAGCTTGCGCCCGAAGGGCTGCATGTCATGTTGCATGGCATCGCGAAGTCGGTCGTGCCGGGCGCCTCCGTTCCGCTGGTTCTGCGGCTCGCGGACGGTACTTCCCTCCAGGTCGTGGCGCTCGTGCGCCCGCTGAACGCCCAGTGAGAGGGGGAGGATCGGCCCGGCCGGGCGCGCCGTTGGATCACGTCACTCCGTACGACCGCTTTGCCTGGAACGATACCCAGGTCGAGCATTTCCTGGTGACGGGTGAGCACTCGCGTGACCTGATCGCCTACTTTGGCGCTCGGGAGCATGCAGAGTTGGCCCGGCTGGCACGCAAGGCCGCACGCACGGCCAATGTGCCTGATACCCGCGTGCTTGTGGTGCCAGGGATCATGGGGTCGCAGCTGGGGATGCGGCGCCAGCGGCCGCTGCCTGATGATGTCCTTTGGGTCGACCCCATCGATATCGAGCTCGGGCGTCTGTCGGCGTTGCGACTTCCAGGCGCCGCGCCCGTCATCTCGCTGGGGGCTGTGTTGTATTCCTACCTGCGGGTCAAACTGCATTTGCGCGCAGCAGGACTCGCCACGGCACTGTACGACTACGACTGGCGCCTGGGTATCGATGAGCTGGGGCGCGCCCTCGCTGACCGTATACGAGCGGATGTGGCCGGCTCGGTGATGATCGTTGCGCACAGCATGGGCGGGTTGGTGAGCCGCGCTGCTCTCGCTCTGCCGGGGATGGAGAAGGTGTCCCGAGTCGTGTTGTTGGGTACGCCCAATTTCGGGTCATTTGCGCCCGTGCAGGCCTTGCGCGGGACGTACGCAGTGGTTCGCAAGATTGCACGCCTCGTGAGAACGAGCTCCGCCGAGGTAATGGCCGCCGAGGTGTTCACGACTTTCCCCAGCCTGTACCACATGCTGCCTGCCGCCGATCGGAACGGCGGGCCGAACCTGCTGCAGCCGGACGAGTGGCCCGAGTCGGACCCTCGCCCCAACCCCGCGCTGCTGGGAACGACACAGGTTATCCGCGACTCCCTGGCCCCGCCGGACGAGCGCTTCGCGACGATTGTCGGAGTCGGACATGAGACCGTGACAGCGGTTGCCCGGCGCAAGGATGAATTCGAATACACGATCACGCGCCGCGGCGATGGGACTGTGCCTTCGGTCAGTGCTGAGCTTCCCGGGGCGCTGACTTATTACGCCCAGGTCGCGCATAGTGACCTGACTCGCGATCCCGTGGTTGCCGCCGCCGTGGTTGACTTGCTGCGCAAGGGGCGGACTCGACGCTTGCCCCCTCGCTGGAGTGGAAGGAGCCGCGCCGAGGCTCGCGTCCGTGACTCGCAGCTGCGGCGCACTCACGTCGACAAGGTCGACTGGGCGGGGATGGAGCCAGAGGAGCGGCGCGTGTTTCTGCAGAATTTGAACGAGCCGCCGCAGTTGCAGCTGCGAGTCCCTGTGCGCCGCGGCGGCGCGCGCCCCCCCGTCTCGCGCAGCGAAGGTCGCAGGCCGACACGCCGGGGGTCCTCGACCAGCGCCTCTCGTAGAGGGAAGCCTGCACGCAGGTGAGCCGAGCCGGCCAGTCGGCTGGTGGCAGTTACGGCCCGCGGGGCGGCGAAAACCCGTGCTGCTACAATTCCCGCAGTGCCAGTCGGGGGGCACCCACATTGGCTACTACATGGCAGAACGTCTTTGGGACCGTGCCGGACGGCACAGAGATCCTGCGGGTCGGGCTGCGGCTGCTCACCGCTTTGTTCGTCGGCGCTTGCGTAGGTCTGCAGCGGCAGATCACGCACCATTCCGCCGGATTCCGTACTCACATCCTCGTAGCACTGGGATCGGCCCTACTGGTCATTTCCGCCAACCAGTCAGGGATGAGCTCCGCTGACGTGTCGCGCGTTATCCAGGGCATCGTCACGGGCATCGGATTCCTGGGCGGCGGCGCCATCCTCAAGCTCACGAGCGAACGGGAGATTCGGGGACTGACGACGGCGGCCGGCATCTGGATGACCGCTGCGACGAGCATCGCAGCGGGTCTCGGACGGATCATCACTGCGCTCATCGCGCTCGCTTTGACGCTGATCGTGCTGGGCGGGTTGATCAAGGTCGAAAAGCGATTCGACAAGGCCGCCGACAAGAGCGGCCTGGGCATCCCGCCGCATCGAGATGGGTGAGCGCGCCTGTTTGGTGCTGCGGCCGATCTCGTGCGGGCCGCGACCCAGCCGCACAAGCGCCTCGCCGGGCCTCAGACGAGTGCCGAGTCCGTCTCCGCCACGCTGGGTCCACCGCGCTGCACGATACGCGCAAGCATCAACGCGTTGGGGAGCATCTGCTCGGCATAGAACAGCGCGGTGCGCAGCTTCGCAGAATAGAATTCGGCGTCAGCTCCTGTCAGCTTCGTGGCGGCGATGGCAGAAGAGCGGGCCATCAGCCACCCGCCGATCACGAACCCACACAGCTTCAGATACGGCACTGACACTGCCAGCGCCAGCTCCGGCCGCGAGGCCAGATTCGCGAGCAGCGCTTGCGTCGCATCGCGCAGCCATCCAACAGCCTCCAGCGCCGCCGCGCGGGTCGCGACCGTGACGGCGTTGCCCACCTCGACCCCCTGCAGCTCGGACGTCATTTCGGCTGTGAGAGCAGCCATCGCCGCGCCGCCATCGCGAGACAGCTTGCGGCCGAGCAGATCGTTGGATTGAATGCCCGTCGTGCCCTCGTAGATAGTCGTGATCCTGACGTCACGAACGTACTGGGCGGCACCGGTCTCCTCGATGTACCCCATTCCGCCGTGAACCTGGACGCCCGTCGCCGCGATCTCGTTGCCGAGCTCCGTTGACCAGCCCTTTACGATGGGAATGAGAAGGTCCGCGCGCACCTGCGCTGCCTGCTTCTGCTGCGGATCATCGGAATGTGCGCCGAGGTCGACCTGATACGCCGCATACAGCGCCAGTGCCCGCGCGGCTTCGGTACCGGCCTTCATGCTCAGCAGCATTCTCCGAACATCGGGATGCTCGATGATCGTCGCCTTCTGCGCCGCCCCCGCCTTCGCCCTCGGCGGCTTGCCCTGAACGCGCGTTCGCGCCCACTCGAGCGCCCGTTGGAAGGCGCGATCCGCTACGGCATAACCCTCGAGGCCGACTGACAGGCGCGCAGAGTTCATCATGACGAACATGTACTCGAGCCCGTGGTTGGCCTCGCCCACGAGGTAACCGACGGCCCCCTCGCGATCGCCGAAGGCCAGCACACAAGTCGGGCTCGCGTGGATGCCGAGCTTGTGCTCGATCGAAACGCAGCGCACTTCATTGCGTTCGCCGAGGCTCCCATCTTCCTTCACGAGCCACTTCGGCACGATGAACAGCGAAATGCCCTTCACACCCGCCGGCGCGCCCTCGATGCGCGCCAGCACCATGTGGATGGTGTTGGGTGTGCAGTCGTGGTCGCCCCACGTAATGAAGATCTTCTGCCCGAAAAGGCGATGATGATCACCCTCAGGGACCGCGCGGGTACGGGTCTGTGCGAGGTCGGAGCCCGCCTGGGGCTCCGTCAGCACCATCGTTCCGGTCCATTCGCCGCTGACCATCTTCGGCAGAAAGCGTCGCTTCTGCTCCGGTGACCCGCAGAGCTCCAGGGCGTGAACGGCGCCGTGCGTGAGCATGGGACACAGCTTGAACGCGAGATTCGAGGCAGCCCACAACTCCTGCACGGCCGTCGACAGCACCTGAGGCACGGCCTGCCCACCGAATTCCGGATTGGCGCCGAGCTGCGGCCAGCCACCGGCCACGAACTGATCGTAGGCTGCGCGAAATCCCGGCGGCGTCACCACACCGTCAGGTGTCCAACGCGCTCCCTGTTGGTCGCCGGGCCTGTTGAGAGGCTCCAGCACCGTCTCGGCAAAACGACCCGCTTCACCCAGCACGGACTCGGCAAGCTCGGCGGAGTAGTCGGCAAACGGAGCGCACGCGGACAGGCGGGCGCTGTCCAGCAGCTCCTGCAGCACGAATCGCAGTTCCCTCAGCGGCGCGCGGTACATGGGTGGCAGACCTTCGGCTTCACGATGAGGTAGTGTAATGGTTTCCGCAGCGGTCTATCGGTGGACCTACCCGTGGGACTTCATCCTACCCGCGAGTAACCTCTGCTCCGGTCAGAGGCACCCGGCCAGTGGGACCGGTCATTGGGGCGTGAGCGCCGGCACGATATTCGCACCCAGGAACTCGACGAAGCGCTGTACGCGCGGATCGCCCTCGAGTGCCGCCGGATAAAGCGCGTAAAGGGCCGCCGCGTCCGGCACAGTCCATCCAGGCAGCACTCGTGTGATGCGTCCGGTCGCGAGTCCCTGCCGGCATAGAAACTCCGGCAGCAGAGCGATTCCCAGTCCGGCGGCCATGGCGGCGTGCAGTACGGCGGGGTCGTTCACCGCGAGTTTCGGGGCCATTGGTACCTCGGCACGCTGTAATCCGCGCTCCAGCCGCAGGCGGAACTCCGGGAGATCCGCAGCCTCGGGCATCAGTAAATCGTGCGACCGCAACTCCTCGGGGCGGACCGGTTCGCCTCGCTGCTGCAGGTATCCGGGGGTCGCGCAGAGAAGGGCCGGTGGCGCGCCCAGTAACCGGCTCGACAGGCTTTGGTCCGAGGGCAATCGAGTGCGGATGGCTACGTCCCAGTCCTGGCCCGAAGCCGCGCTATTCATCGCCACCTCGAGCGGAACGTCGGGAAAGCGCTCGAGAAAGCGTGGAACGAGAGGCGTGAGAAGCACACGCCCATACGTCGGGTCCGCGACGACGCGCAGGGGTCCATCGATCGGCGCCAGGAGCTTTGCGATCATGGCCCGAGCGGCATCCGCCTCATCGACCACTCGCTTTGCGTGCGGGTAGATGAGGCGGCCGGCGTACGTGAGGGCGATT
>CAZLYG010000013.1:10417-27348 GCA_964563075.1 uncultured Steroidobacteraceae bacterium
TTCCAGCACGCGCACCCCGAGCGCTTTTTCCAGGTCGGCAATGGCCCGGCTGATGGCCGCCTTCGGGACTCCCAGCGCGCGCGCCGCAGCGGAGAAGCCGTTCAGATCCACCACCTTGGCGAGAACGGCCAGTTGAGCCGGAGCCCATATCGCATTCATTTTGGCGCAATCTCCCGGGTGCAGGCCCTTATTGTTTCACTCAAGAGGCACCCCGGCAAAGCTGGAGCCGGGTAAAATCCGTGCGGCTCGCACCCGTCCCGATCAGAACACCTAAGGAATCCCATGAAGATCTCCGTGCATGCCGTGACCGTCGATACCTTTGCCGTCGCACTCTCCAATCTCTCTGTCCTGCTCGAGAAGGGAGCCGCCCATGCCGCGGCCAAGAAATTCGACCCTTCGGTGCTGGTGAACGCGCGCATTGCGCCCGACATGTTCCCGCTGTCCAAGCAGGTTCAGATTGCGTGTGACCTCGCCAAGAATTCCGTTGCAAGGCTCGCAGCTCTGGAGCCAACGCGCTTCGAGGACAACGAAAAGACGATTGACGAGCTGCGTGCCCGCATCGCGCGGACGGTCGACTACATCAAGGGCGTGCCGGCCAGCGCATTCGAGGGATCTGAGGACCGCGACATCAAAGTGCCCGCCGGACCGGAACGCACGTTGGAGTTCAAGGGCCTGGCGTTCGTGCAGAAATGGGCGATCCCGAACGTCTATTTCCACGTCACCACTGCTTACAACATTCTGCGCCACAACGGCGTCGAGATCGGCAAGCGCGACTTCCTCGGCGCGATCTGATCGCAGGCACAAACGCGGTGAGTACGCAAGCCGTACTCGCCGCGCGCTTGTTCGAGCGCGTGACAAGGCCGGCGCGCTGAATATGACATGTTGAATATGACAAACCCGACTGCTCATTGTCGGCGTTTGTACACACGCTGCTGAAGAACGCGAGCGAAGTCACGGCACCGACCCCAGCTGTACTGCCACCCTATCCGTGCGCGGGGGCAATTTTTTTCACCGCCGCCCGGGGAAGTCCTTGCAGTCACAGAACGCTATGGCCGTGCGCCCGCCAACCGCTGGTCCTGCCACTAATCCTGCCGCCAGTCCTGCCGTTCCAACAGCGGCGCCCGAGCCCGTTACACCAGAATCCTTAGGCTGGCAATTGCGCGCGGCCTTGCCGCCGCTGCGGCTCCATTCCGTTTCCCTCTTCGACAAAGATGCCAACGTGCTCTGGTTGAGCGAAGGGGCGCTCGGCCCCGATGAGCACAGCGTCCTTCTCGAGGCAATGGAAGCTCTCGCTGCGGATATGACGCAGACCTGTCACGAGCATGGGCTGGAGGACGGGCGCGTCGCCATCTTCCTGCCCGTGCGTACACCCAAAGGCGACCTCGTCGGACTCGCAATGATTCTCGCGGATATGAAGTCCGTGGGTGACGGCGTGATCGAGCGCCTTGTCACTCCGCAGATCCGCACGATCATGCAGAAAGTCGCCGTACTGCTGCGCGGCGCCGCCGCCAAGACCGGCGAAACGGGCCTCGTGCCGGTACTCGATGTTGGCTCGGAGAGTGGACTGGCACTGGTTCCCGACACAGCGCGTCCCGTTGCACCGCCGCCGAGTGCCCCAGCTTCGCCACTGTCTGCTTCGCCCCCCTCGGCGAAGAGCGCCCCAGCGGCCAAGCTGGCACAGGCCCGGGCAGGTGCAACGACTGCGGCCGTGGCTTCCCCGGCGCCCGCACCTGCGAAGAACGCACTGCCCCCGGCCGCATCGCAGCCGAAAGCTCCGATCTCATCTGCCGAGCCGGTACTGACACCTGAGGCGGTCGACGACGTTCTCGAGTTCGTATTGACGCCCGACGTGCCCGATATCAACAGGTCCTCACCCGCGCGAGACAGCTTCCCGACTCCTGAGACGCCGGCGGCCGTCGAGCCGATCATGGCCAGCGCGCCGGTGATACCTGCGCGCGAGCCGACGGGATCGCACCGGGCAGCACTTGCAAGGGAAGCCGCTCCGATCAACGGGGCGCCACACGCACGGGAAGCCGCTCCGATCAACGGAGCGGTACACGCACGGGATGCGGCTGCTCCAATCAATGTGCCGACGCTCTCTCCGGCGCCGGACGTGAATGACTCGAACCGGTATTCCGCTCCTGTCCTCAGCGCTACGGTCAACGGCTCGCAGCCCGCGGTAGCGGCCGCACCGGCGGCTCCGATCACACCCGCTGCTGCGCCTGCAAGCACGACAGGTTCGACCAGGACTCTGACACAGACCGGCGCTACCACGACCTCACGCGCCCTGTCCGCAAACGATTCGACTCAGCTGCTTCTCGAAGTGCAGCCGTATGCGAAGCTGCGCACGGGGGGGCGTTCCCGGCGCTTCGAGTTGCAGGTCCGCACGCCGAATCGCGACGCGAGCCGCGACTCCGCAGCACTCGATGCACACGCGCTGCAAAGGCTGTTGTCCTGGTTGAGCACCCACCGCGGCTCGTGGAATCTCGAGCCCACCAGCTTCACCCTGAATCTGTCCATCACGACCCTCGAGGATGAGCGCTTCCCGCAAAACGTCGCCTCGGCGCTGAAAAGCCACGGTATCGCGCCCGAAACAATCGGGTTCGAGATCGCGGAGCCGCTGTGCATGCAGCGGCGCGCGCAGGTGGAACGGTTCATCACGCTGTGCGACAAGATCGGCTGCTTCATCGTGATCGACGATTTTTCGCTGGATTCCGCGGTGTTGCCGCTGCTGCGCTCCAAGGCGCTGCGGCTGGTGAAGATCGATCCCAAGCTCACCAGCGCCGCCCTCAGGGACAAACTGGCGCAGGCGCTGGTCGTCGCCATCGCGCAGGCAGTCCGGGTGCTCGGCATCCATTGCTCCGCCAAGCGGGTCGAGTCGCAGGGCTCCCTCCAATGGCTCACCGCCATCGGCTGCGACTTCGCGCAGGGTTCTGCGGTCTCGCAATTGCAGCCGCTGGAGGCACTCCTTACGCCCGCCGCGGAGCCCGCCAAGGCCTGAGGGCCGTCAGACTCCTGACGCTCCCGGGGAGCCCGCCGGGGCCTAAGGGCCGTCAGACTCCTGACGCCTCGGGGACCCCGCCGAAGCCTGAGATGCCGTCCGCCTCCCGCCCTAGGGCGTTTCCGCCGGCGCTGTTGGCGGAGGGTTGGCCAGCGTCTTGAATTCCTCCAGAGACAGAAAGCCATCGTGGTTCCGGTCGGCCTCCAGGAATCGCGCCGCGACTTTGGGGCTGGCATTGGCCTCCAGCGCCGAGATCCGGCCATCGTGGTCAGTATCCAGCTTGCGGAACGCCGCATCCGATACGTCGATGGTCGCCAGCCGGATCAGCAGTGCTTGCACCGCCGCCTTCTGCGCAGCCGAATCGCGGGAGCGATCGGCTGTAGCCGCAGGGGGCAAATCGGCTGCTGGCGGGCTCGCAGGGGTGGCCGTGGAAGGGTTGGCCTGCTGAGCACCCGCCAGCTCAGCCGCGAGGGCCAGTCCTGCTACGCCCAGCGCTTTGTAGGTGGCTCTCATTCGCACTCCTTTCGCCGCTGGAGGCGCAAGGTTCATGCCGCGCAGCACGCGAGACTTGTGGTTAAAATCAATCACTTGAAGGGGGCGAGCGGCTCACGGAGCGCGCTGGTCAGCGTTCCGCAGGCGCGGCAATTCATGCGACGGGACGAGCACGCTGTGCGGCCAAGGGGCGCGGCACTCCGGGGAAAGATGACCTAAGCTCTCGGTTGCATGCTTACGCTCGACCAACTGCGGACGAACCGGAACGTCGTCTTCTGGACGCTGCACACGGCAGGCTGGAGTGTGTACGCGATAACGCAGTACTTCGGCGGACTGCTCTACGAGACACCGGGCAGCTTCGGCATCCTCATCGTCGTGGCGACCGCCGCCGGGTTTCTTCTCTCCATTCCCATGCGCTACGCCTATCGCAAGCTATGGGGCCGCAGTCCCCAGGCGATTGCGCTGGGCATCCTCCTCATTTCCTACATCACGGCGCTCGGGCTGCGCGCAGTCATCAACAGCGCTTACTACGTCGTCGAGCCGGATGATCCGTTCGAATCGCCGTTCCAGCTGTTCGGCGGCACGACCCGCTCGACCATTCTGCTGTTGTGCTGGAGTGCCCTGTACTTCGGCATCAAATACTACGAGAGCTTGCAGCAGCAGCGCGAAGCCGCCCTGAAAGCGGCCGCCCTGGCGCAGGAGGCGCAGCTGAAAATGCTGCGCTACCAGCTCAATCCGCACTTCCTGTTCAATACCCTGAACGCCATCTCGACGCTCATCCTCGACAACCAGAACCGCACGGCCAATCACGCCATCACGCGGCTGTCGGAATTCCTGCGCTATACCCTGGACCAGGATCCGATGAAGAAAGTCACGCTGCGACAGGAGCTCGAGGCGCTCGAGCTCTATCTGGGCACCGAGCGGCTGCGCTTTGGGGGACGCCTGCGACTCGAGTATGCGATCGAGGAGGGCTCCCTGGAGGCCCTCGTGCCGAGCCTGCTGTTGCAGCCGCTGCTGGAGAACGCGCTCAAGTACGCCGTTTCCACGCGTGAACAGGGCGGTCTGGTGCGTATCGAGAGCCGCGCGCGCGGCACCATGTTGGAGCTCAGCGTCACCGACGATGGTCCCGGCATCGCGGAGCGATCGGCAGGCATTGCGGAGCAATCAGCCGGCAAAAGATTGTCGCCCTTGCGCGATCAGAGCACCCCCAACGAGCGACGCGGCGTGGGTTTGAGGAACATCCGCGAGCGCCTCGCAGTCTTGTACGGGCCCAACCACCGGTTCGCGCTGATGAACGGCCTTCCGGGCCTGCGCGTCGAAATGGCCCTGCCCTTCGAGCTTGCTCCCGGCGAGCCGGGTTCCGTCATCACCACCAGCAAGCCGCCAGTGGCGGCACTACGGGCATGAAGATACGAACCGTCATCGTGGACGATGAAGCACTGGCACGCCGTGGCATCGAGCTGCGGCTGCAACAGGCAGGCGATTTCGAGATCGTCGCGCAGTGCGCCAACGGGCGCGAGGCGATCGCCGCCGTCCACGCGCACAAGCCCGACCTGATGTTCCTGGACATCCAGATGCCGGGCATGTCGGGATTCGACGTGTTGGCAGAGATTCCCCACGAGTCCCTGCCAGTGCTCGTGTTCATCACCGCCTACGACCAGTACGCGATCCGGGCATTCGATGCGCGCGCCGTCGACTATCTGCTGAAGCCAATCGATGAGACGCGCTTCGAGGCCGCGCTGAAGCGCTTACGCGCGCAGGTCCAGTCGCAAAGCGCGGCGAACCAGCGTGATCAGCTGGTAAGACTGATCTCGGAGATCACCGGCTGCGGCGAGCTGGCTCTCGATGAGCTGCTCGCTCGTGGGCGCAAGGCGTTGGAATCCAAACATCCGGATATCCTGCCGATCAGACAGGGCCGCGAGACGGTGTGTGTGCCCGTGGCCTCCATCCAATGGATCGATGCAGCGGGCGACTACATGTGTGTGCATGCCGACGGCACGACGCACATCCTGCGTGGAACGATGAAAGAGCTCGAGGACGTCCTGGATCCGAAGCTGTTCCAGCGAGTACACCGCTCGACGATCGTCAATCTGCGCCTGGTCAAGAGCCTGCGGGCACACATGAACGGCGAGTACTTCCTGACCCTGGAAGGCGGGCACGAGCTGAAGCTCTCACGCACCTACCGCGACAAGGTGGAATATTTCCTCAAAGGGTCGCAGAAGCCCTGATCAGGCGCGCCGCCGGAACGTGCCGGTGGAGAACATCGTGTACTCGGCGTCGACGACTGCGACAGCGTTGCGTCCTGAGCGCTTCGCGCTGTAAAGGGCTTCGTCGGCGAGCTGTACGGCTCCCTCGGGACTGCGTCCATGACGCGGAACGATGATCGACACTCCCACGCTCGCCGTCACGGAGAGCGCAGTGGCCGAGTCCTCGTGCATGATGTTGAGCGCCTGAATGGATTTGCGCAGCTCTTCGGCGATGCCGCGTACGCTGTCGCCATCCAGGTCGAACAGAGCGATTACGAACTCTTCTCCGCCGTAACGCGCAGCCATGTCCAGGGGACGGCGCGCGAAACCCTGCACCACCTGCGCCACACGGCGCAGTGCGCGATCGCCCGCTTGGTGACCATAGCGGTCGTTGTATGCCTTGAAGTGGTCAACATCGATCAGCAGGAGTGCGAGGCTGCGATGCTCGCGCAGGGCCTGTTGCCAGAGCCGTGGGAAGTACTCATCGAACGCGCCACGATTCTTCAGGCCGGTCAGGCCGTCGCGGGTGGCCATCTCACCCATGAGGCAGCGCTCGAGAAATGACGTGCGCTGCTGCCTCTCGATGCCGCGGTACACGAATGCGCCCACGGCGCCAGTGATGCAGAGTACGCCGACGTGATAGGCAATGTCCGGGCCAGGTTGCCCGACATAGGCCAGCGCTGCCCCGTGCGCGGCGATCATCAGTCCGATCGCAATGAGGGACTCACGGAACAGCTGTCCGCCCAGGAAGTAAAGGACGATGCTGTAGGTGGTCAGCAGGTAGAACTGATCGGGATGGCCCGCGATCACCCGACCCGCAACTCCCACCGCCGATGCAACGGCGAATACAGGCAAAGCCACGCGTGCCGCCCTCACGTAGAAGCGCTCGTAATAGCGGCTCCACGCGGCCCATACCAGGAACAGGCTCGTGGGTAGAACTACACCCAGCCATCCCGAGAGCACGCTGCCGGCCGGCACGTGGTCAAGCGCTATCAGATGGATGGCGGCAGTGGCCGACAGCAGGAACAGCGCCAGCTGGAAGAACCGCACGCGAGCGCGCACTCGCTCGATATGAGAGACCTGGAATTCCCGCTCCAGCGGCGGTGAAAAGCGCAGATCCGGGAAATCCCGCCGCAGCTCCGCCGCGTAGGGTGAATCCGGGAAGTGGTTGAGGTCGGGGGCGAAGGGGGGCAACTGCATGGAGGGCGCAATTTATCTCACCCGGAGACGTCAAAGTGTGACGGATGTCCGGGGGAACGTCTTGGAGACAGGTGTTGCTTTTGCGCCAATGGCGGAAACACTTTTTTCAGTCCGCTGCACGAGCGGGAACAAAGTTGTAGTTCCGCGGGATCGGTTCCCACGCTGGCGCGTTCTGGTAGCCGGCCGCGTGACATCTGCAACCCCTTGGGAACACGACTGAGACGTCGATCACGAGGGACGGAGCCCGTGCGTCGATCTGTGAGCCATCGCTTAGGTACTCTTGCCCTGACGTTGCAGGATAGGCAGGTTGTGTAGAAGGCTGCGTCTCGCCCTATGCTCGAGCCCCTGACCGATCTGCCGGTTGAAGAGCCCCTGGAGGCCGGAGTACCGGTGCGTCCCGCCCGAGACAGCTCCGTCCAGGCGGACGCGCGCCCGGCTCCCTCGGCGCCTGCCTCCAGCGAGGGCCGTGAAGAAGAATTGATTGACCCCGAGGTACTCCTCGGCGAAACACCACCCTCCGCGACGAAGGTCGAGAACAGCCCCGTCGCGACCCCACGCGAGATCGCATCGAGCGACCTTGTCGATCCGAATGAGCTCCTCAGCGCGGAGCTACTGACGGGTGATGTCCTCGCTACGCCCTTGCATGAGGGAGGCTCCACCGGGACAAAGTTGTCGGTGCCCGCGGAGCTGACACTGACTGACGAGCCCTTCGAAGGGGCGCAGAAGCTGTCCACGACGACCACCGAGGCCAAAGCCACTCCGTCCGGTACTAGTACCGCGGCGACCACGTCGCCCGGTGCGACCGCACTACAGGTCTCTGGCGCCGCCGCACCGCTCGGCGTAGCAGCCCAAGGCGGATCTTCGGCCACCGCGCTGACATCTGCTCCGGCCGTTGTCTCCCCGGCACCTGCCGTCGCTCCGAAGGCGGCTTCGAAGGGTTCTGCTTCGGCCGCATGCGCATCGACCGCTGCTTCGACGGGTAACGCCTCAGCTGCCTCCGCAAAGGCGGCGGCTGTTACTTCGACTGCCGCGAGCCGGGCGCTTCCCGCTTCGTCGCCCGGAGCGACACCCTCTGCGGCGCTTGCGGCCTCATCGTCCGGAGCGACGCCATCCGCCGCGATGCCATCCGCCGCGATGCCATCCGCCGCGGCACCATCCGCCGCGGCACCATCGGCCGCGACCCCATCGGCCGCGACCCCATCCGCCGCGGCACCATCGGCCGCGGCACCATCGGCCGCGGCACCATCGGCCGCGGCACCATCGGCCGCGACATCGTCGGCGGCGACGTCATCTCTGGCGACGTCGGCGGCGTCATCCGGTGCGTCCTCACCCGCGGCGTCGCGAGACGCGGTATCGCCGACTCAGGCAAGGATCCCTCAACAGCGACCGCCGGTTGCGAAATCAGCGTCCAAGGTGGCGTCGTCCTCGAAACCGACAAAGCCGGCCACCGTTACACCAATTGCTCCCGGAGCTCGTGCGACCGGCACGTCTAAGGCGGCCGCAGCGCGCACCGCCGCGGCGTCTATCGTGTCACCTTCTCCTGCCGCGACTGCCGCCACAGAGACGACGCCAACGCCTGAACTCACTCTCGCGCCGGACCCTGTCCCAACACCAGCGTCGCCGGCGGCGGGAACTTCGGCCGCGGCTGCATCTGGCGCGTCACCAGCGCCGACGCTCGCAGCTGCGTCGGCAGCGGCACCAACAGATGCAGTCGGGACCGGAGCGACGTCTACAGCAGCAGGCGCGCCAACGGCAACGCCATCTGTAACGGCAGTCGCACCAGCAGTAGGCGCCCCGCCCGTAGCCACGTCCGCACCAGCGGTCACCGCCTCGCCCGCAGCCAGTCCCACACCGGTGGTCACCGCCTCGCACGCGGCCACTCCCGCATCAGCGGCGATCGCGTCCTCTGTAACCGCGCCCACAGCGGCAGCAGCCGTGTCGCCCGCACCGACGGCCTTGGCTTCGCCCGTACCCGCTCCTGTATCTGCGATCGCCGCCGCGCCAGCCGCGGCCTCACCCGCAGCCGCACCTGTACCTATAGCGCCCGCGCCAGCCGCAACCCCACCGGCAGCCGCACCTGTATCAACAGCCGCCGCGCCAGCCGCACCCCTACCCGCAGCCGCCCCTGCACAAACGACGGCTCCGCCTGCACAAACGGCGTCTGCCCTTTCGCCCTTGCCAGCACCCGCGTCCGTGGCGACACCGTGGGTGTCGTCGACGCCGGCCAGTCCGGCAATGGACCGCGATTTCATCGCGCGCAATCAGATCGTCGAGCGCTATCTCTCAGGTCGCCTCCCGCTGAAGGGTGCGACCGACTTCGAGCGATTCTGCCGTGAGAATCCCGAGATGCTCGACGAACTCGGCCTGCCCGAGAGAGTCAACGCGGGATTGCGCCTGCTCGAGGCCAGCGGCAAGCCCGAGCCCTGGCAGGAAGCACCCAAGCCGTTCTGGACGAAGCTTCCGGTGGTCCTGGGACTCGCGGCCGCCGTGCTCGTCCTGGGGACCACACTGTCAGTCGTTGCAAGCAGCAGCTCCGCGAAGAGCGCCAAGATCGCAAAACTCCAGCGTGAAGTCGCGGAGCAGCCTCTGGATGCGGCCACGGCAACCAGGGAGATTCGCTTGCTGCCCAGCCGCGAGGGGGCCAGCAACGTGCCGGCAGTATCGATCGGCGGGAAGGAAGCGGAGCTGGTCGAGTTCAAGATCGATGAAACGCGCTCGCCTTACAAGGAGTTCACCGTAACCATCGATCGCCTGGATCAGGGTCGCGTCGGGGTTTTCCACAACCTGGCAAAAGACTCCAACGGGCATATCCGCATCTCCTTCAACAGCTCGGCACTGGGGCCAGGCAACTACCAGTTCACGATTGAAGGAATGTCGTGGCGGGGTGAGTCGGTACCTGATTCGTGGGTGACCATCCGCGTGGACCACTGACAAGAAGCTCCGGCGCCATCCAACAGGCGCGGCGTTCTTTGGGTGATTATTCGGCGCGCAGAGTGAGCAGAGGCGGCTGACTGACGACCGAGCGTGTGGCGAGCCAGCCGCTCAGGGCAACGAGCGAGGCGCCACCCAGAAGCCCTACGATCCACACCCATCCCTCGAGTGAGTACTGTAGCTCGAGCACGCGCGTAGTCATGAAATAGGCCGCGACGGAGGCCCCGACGGCGGCAAGCAGCCCCGACAGCAGGCCGAGCATCGTGAATTCTGCGAGCACGCCCTGCAGGACCGTTGCGCGGCTCGCCCCTAGCGTACGCAACATGGCGGACTCGTAGCGCCGCTCGCCTCTGCTCGACTGCACGGCCGCGAGCAGGACCGTCAGCCCCGCGAGCAGGGTAAACGCAAACACACTCTGCACCGCGAGTACGGCCTTGTCGAGCATCGAGCGAACCTGGGCGAGGAGATCGTCGATGTCGAAAATCGACACGCTGGGGAATTTCCGCACCAGCTGTGCCAGAAAGCGCGCGTCGGTGTTCTTGAAATAGGCACTGGTGAGATATGTCCCCGCGGTTTCCTCGATCACTCCGGGTGCGAACACGATGAAGAAATTCGGCTGAAAGCTGTCCCACTTGACCTTGCGGACGCTCGCAACCTTGACGGTGAAGGACTCCCCGGCGATGTCGAAAGTCAGCTCATCCCCGAGTCGTAGCCCGAGCGATTGTTGGATCTCCGTCGAGAGCGAGACGAGCGGCTTGCCAAACTCCGCGGGGGTCCACCAGTCGCCGGCGATGACGCGGTTGTCATCCCCAAGCTGTGCCGCCCAGGTGAGATTCTGCTCGCGCGTCGCAAAGTTATCGCCATCCTCCCTGCCGAATCTGAACTGGTCGATGGAGTGGCCGTTGATGCCCGTGAGACGGCCCCGAATCATGGGCAGCACCTTGGTCGTGCGTGCGCCGCGTGCCTGAAGGAACTGCACGAAGGCCGCGCGGTCGGCGGGAGGAATATTGATGAAGAAGTAGTTGGGGAAGTTGTCCGGCAGCGTACGCCGCCAATCGTCGTTCAAGTCCCCGCGAATGATGGCCAGCAGCAGCAGCACCATGATACCCGAGCCGAACGCCACGATCTGCACGAGGCTCTCTGCGCGGCGACGGCTCAGATTCGCGACCCCGTAACGCCATGCAACTCCGACGCGACCGCGGAACCGGCCGGCGAGGAACACGAGCACTGCGCCGGCGCCGGTGAGCAGCAGCACGAATGCGGCCAACCCGACCGTGAAACCCCAGAACAGCCGCCAGTCGAGCACCACCCAGTAGATCAGGAGCACGACGACCGCGATCGCCGGACCGAACGCAAGCAGCACGATCGGCGGCGGCGGACCGATATCCCGGCGCAATACACGAATGGCCGGCACACGCGACAGCTGCAGCAACGGCGGCAACGCAAATCCGGCAAGCACCGCGACGGCAGTCATGAATCCTATAGCCACAGGCATGAAGCTCGGCGGCGGCAATGTCGTGGTCAGCAGTCCCTTCAGCGCGTGCAGCAACCATTCCTGCGCCAGGAAGCCGATGACGGACCCCAGCACCGAGGCGGCGAGCGCGAGCACAAGCAGCTGCAGAAGGTTGATACTCAGAGTGAACGCTCGCGACGCGCCGAGTGTCTTCAGCAGAGCGACGGTGTCGAGGTGTCGATGGACATAGCGCCGCGCAGACATGGCAACGGCAATCGCCGACAGCAGAACGCTCACGAGGCTTGCAAGACTCAGGAAGCGACCGGACCGCTCGACGGCGTTGCGAATCTGCGGACTGGCGTCAGTGATGTCGCGCAGACGTTCGCGGCCCTGCTTATGAGCCCCCAGCCATGCCTTGAACGTGTCGATGCGATTGCGATCGCCCGCGAACAAGGCCGCATAACCCACACGGCTCCCCGGCTGGATGAGCTGAGTGCTGGGCAGATCGAGCGCGTTCATGATGAGAGCCGGCGCGAGCTCCGCGAATGTGCCACCCTGGTCTGGGCGCGAGATCAACACACGGCCGACACGGAATGTCGCCGCACCGATGGAGAGTTTTCCTCCCACCTTGCCGCCGAGGGCGGCGAGGACCTTCGACTCCGGCCAGACCTCACCTGGCGCTGGAATGCCCCCGGCCGGAGTGCCTTTGGCAAACGGCTCGTTCGCGATGAGCAGGTTGCCGCGCAGCGGGTAGCCTTTGCTGACGGCCTGCAGGTTGGTGAGCTGACTCGCGTCGCCGTTGAAAACAACGCTCAGCAACGACGTGACGCGCGCGCTGCTGATGCCCCGGCGGGTTGCCTCTTCGAAGTAGAAGTCGGAGATCGGCTGTGGCGACCCAAGGCGGATATCGGCCGCCAGCACCTCGTTTGCCTGCATGGAGACCGCAGCGCCGATTCGATTCACCAGGAATCCAACTCCCGTCAACGCCGCGACGGCGATGGTGAGGGCAAGCAGAAGCACTCCCAGCTCTCCGGAACGCCACTCTCGCCCCAGGGATCGCAGCGCCAGGCGGAGCGAGCGCATGGGTCAGCGGACCTCGGCCAGGGGCGCTTTTTGCGGGATCACGCGGCCGGCTTCCATTTCGATGGTCCGGCCGCAGCGCGAGGCGAGCTCGCGATCATGCGTGACGAGGATGAGCGTGGTATGTGAGTGCGCGTTCAATTCGAAGAGCAGCTCCCCAACACGCCCGCCGGTGGCCGTATCCAGGTTGCCCGTCGGCTCGTCAGCAAACAGGACCGCTGGTTGCGTCACAAACGCTCGCGCCAGCGCCACACGTTGCTGCTCACCTCCGGATAGCTGGCGCGGATAGTGACCCGTGCGCTCCCGCAAGCCGACGCGTGAAAGTGTGTCCAAAGCGCTGCGGCGTGCGTCCGGGCGTCCGGCCAGCTCCAGTGGGAGCATTACATTCTCGAGAGCCGTGAGCGCCGGGATGAGATGGAACGACTGGAACACGAACCCGACTCGCTGGGCCCGCAAGCGGGCGCGCCCGTCCTCATCCAGCTGTGTCAGATCGGTGCCGGCGAGCAGGACGCGGCCGGTCGTCGGCAGATCCAGCCCGGCCAGCAGCGCCAGCAGCGTCGATTTGCCGGCACCCGATGCGCCGACGATCGCGACCGACTCGCCCGCAGCGATATCGAACGAGACCCCGTGCACAATAGTCAGCGGACCTTCGGGACTGCTAACCTGCTTGCTGAGGTTTTCGGCCTTGAGAACACTGTTACGCATCATGGGCGCGTGGGCGCTCGGCATCGGATGGGCACTCGTTGCGGCTCAAAGCGCGGTGGCTTCCGATCGTACCATTCTCGTGTTCGGCGACAGCCTGAGCGCCGCGTACGGGCTGCGTCCGGAACAGGGCTGGGTGGCACTCCTGCAGCAGCGCCTGGCCAGCACAGGGTACGGATACGAAATCGTCAATGCCAGCGTCAGCGGTGAGACTACCAGTGGCGGGCTGCAACGGTTGCCCCGCACGCTGCAGCTGCACCATCCGGGCATCCTCATCCTGGAGCTCGGAGCGAACGACGGCCTGCGCGCATTGCCGCTCACGACGACCCGCGAGAACCTGGAGAAAATGATTGCGCTCGCCAGGCAATCCCATGCTCGAGTGCTGCTCGTCGGAATGCGCATACCGCCGAATTATGGCCCACGCTACACCACCGATTTTGCGCAGATGTACCCGGAGATTGCGAGCCGGGAGGGGCTTCCGCTGGTACCGTTTCTGCTTCAGTCCGTCGCATTGGATCCCAGCCGCATGCAGTCCGACGGATTGCATCCAAACGCGCGCGGCGAGCCGGCCGTTCTCGATACACTCTGGCCGCAGCTCGAGCCGATGCTCAAGAAATGAAGAAATCATGAAAGGCGCGCGATGGAACGGATCTGGCTGAAATCCTACCCGCCCGGCGTACCGACCGAGATCGATGCAGGCACCCTGCGCTCGCTCCGCGAGCTCCAGGAGCACAGCTACGCCACGTTCGCCGACCGAGTCGCGTTCGTGCAGATGGGCCGCTCCATCACTTACCGTGAGCTGGACGAGCTCTCGCGTGCGTTTGCAGCGTGGTTGCAGAAAGTCGCAGGCCTCAAGAAGGGCGATCGCCTCGCGATCATGCTACCGAATGTCCTGCAGTATCCGATCGCATTGTTCGGCGCACTGCGCGCCGGCATCGCCGTGGTCAATACCAACCCGCTCTACACCGCCCGCGAGCTCGAGCATCAATTGTCTGATTCAGGCGCCACGGCGATCGTGGTGCTGGAAAACTTCGCCCACGTCCTTCAGGAGGTCCTGCCGCGCACTCAGGTGAAGCACGTGCTGGTGACCGGTGTCGGGGATTACCTCGCGTTCCCGAAGGCTTCGATCGTCAATTTCGTCGTGCGGCGCGTGCGCAAGCAGGTGCCTGCCTGGCACATCGACGGTGCGATGACCTTCAAGGCCGCGGTCGCGGCCGGCCAGCACGAGAAGCTGGATGCCGTCGAGCTGGGCCACGAGGACATTGCTTTCCTGCAATACACGGGAGGCACGACCGGTGTTGCCAAGGGAGCCGTGCTCACGCACGGCAATATCTGCGCCAACGTGCTGCAGGCGAGCGCCTGGGTTGAGATGCCCTTCGGCAACAGACCTGGCGTGCTCGTCACCCCCATTCCGCTCTATCACGTGTTCGCGCTCACAGCGAACTGCCTGCTGTTCATGCGACTCGGCTGGGAGAACGTCCTGATCGTCAACCCCAGAGATTTTCGCGGCACCGTGGCAGAGCTGAAAGCACACCCATTCGATTTCATCACGGGCGTCAACACACTGTTCAACGCTCTGCTGCATACGCCAGGGTTCGACAGTGTCGATTTCAGTCGCCTGAAGATAGCCCTTGGCGGCGGCATGGCCGTTCAGGCCGCGGTGGCGAAGCGCTGGAAGGAAGTCACGGGGGTCGTACTGACGCAAGCCTGGGGCCTGACGGAAACATCTCCGGGCGTCTGCATCAACCCGCCCGCCGACGATTTCAACGGCTCGATCGGTCTGCCGCTGCCCTCCACGGAGGTCACGATCAAGGACGACGCCGGCACTGACCTGGGCATCGGCGAGATCGGCGAGATCTGCGTACGCGGCCCGCAGGTAATGCGCGAATACTGGCACCGGCCCGATGAGACACAGAAGGTGATGCTGCCGGGCGGCTGGCTGCGCACCGGTGACATCGGCCGCATGGATGCCAAGGGCTATGTATTCATCGAGGACCGCAAGAAGGACATGATTCTGGTCTCCGGCTTCAACGTCTATCCGAACGAGGTGGAAGAGGTCGCCTCGACCCACCCCGGAGTCCTCGAGGTCGCCGCGGTCGCACAGGCCGATGAGCACTCGGGCGAGGTGGTCGCGCTTTTTGTCGTTCGCAAGGACCCGTCGATCACGGAGCACGCCATCATCGACTACTGTCGCACCAAGCTCGCTGCCTACAAGGTGCCGCGGCACGTGTATTTCAGGAAGGAGCTGCCGAAGTCCAACGTGGGCAAGATCTTGCGCAAGGCGCTCCGCGACGAGATCAAGGAGACGGCCGCCGGCCGCTCGCGCGCCTGACCACACGCCGCCTGCTCGCCTTCGCGCTGTTCAGGTCTCGCGGCGCCGATCGGCCAGGTTCATTGTGGACCAGATAAACCCCCAACCCCACTCGCGCGCCGGTGCCACTCCGTGCGTGCTTGCGGGGCTGCGAGGCAATCCACTGATCGAAGCTCTCCAGCAGCGCCGCCGCCCGGCTGGAAAACACGCGATCGAACCTTGCCGCCTGCTGTGGGAGTGCCAACACGGAATCCTTGAACGCGAAGAACGCCGGCGGCCCCTCAGTTGCGTGCTTCTGGTTGATGGTATTGACAAAGTCACCCAGCAAACGCGCGAGCTCGGCCATGTCCTGCTCGGCGTTGGCTGGCTTACGCGCGCGGCGCGACAGCAGACGGACGGTGTTCGTGGCCGAGGACTTCGAGACTGCGCCCAGGCGCAGGAGCTCGGTCAGTACTGACATGGGCGTGACGTCGCGGGCGTACGCTTTGACCAGGGTGGCGAAGGTGCGGCGCCCCGAGCCCAACAGCAGCTCCGCCGGACGACCCTTCTGGTCGTGAAAGCGAGGGTCCATATGCCATCCTCGAACGACTTGGAGTGCCCGCTGCTCCCGAGTCGCTCGCACTGACTGACGAAGGCCTCCTTCGATTTGTCCGACTGTGAGCGCAGCTTCCTTGCGAGTCAGTCCCGTAATCACCGCGATCCTTGAGTAGTTCACCCTCGATCCATCAACGAACGTCTCATCGATTGCCGCACGAACGTATGCACGCTTGACTGCCCGTATAAACCGATCAGCTCCGAGTCGGCTCTTTACTGCCACAGCAACAACCGGCAGCAGGAGAGCCACAAGTGTCGCATCTATGTTGCCGGTGTGGTGTCCTTCCCGATTGGCCGACCTTTCCTCAAGACCGTCGTGAATCGGCCGTGGCACTGTTAGTGACCCGATTCAGGGCCAGAATGGATCAAGAATACACCCAACCCCACTCGACGCGATGTCCCTCTTTTGCCGCTCTTCGCACGTTGGGTGTGAGCTTCCAGCCAGTCGTCCATCTCTTCGAGGAAGAGCAGACTGCGTTCGCTTGCGAATGCATTGAACTTCTTTGCACTGGCGTCCGAGATTCGCGTGCTCTCGACCTTTCGCCAGAATAGTTCCGGAGTCGCGGAATTGCGTGAGCGCCGCAAAATCTTTGAAAGGGTGGAGCTTGCGTCTGTTAGGAACGCCGAAGCCGGTTCAAAGGCCATCTTCGTCCGACTACTGGCAACAAAGAATGGCCTAAGAAGCGCATACCGTCCGTGTCTATCTTTCCTCACGTTTCCGTACTCCATTAGGACTCTTAGCGCCTTTCGTGCGTCGATTCCGGGGGCGGCGAGGCGAGCAAGTCGAAGGAACGAATTCCGGCCGCTGAAGGACAGGGCCCGAGGCCTACCATTTTGGTCTAGGAACTCTTTGTTTCTGCACCAGCAGATGACGTAACCTATTTTGCGCAAATTTGAGGCGGTGGCCTCGATCTGGTTAAT
>CAZLYG010000014.1:0-26300 GCA_964563075.1 uncultured Steroidobacteraceae bacterium
TCGGCTGGCCCATTGTGGGCATCCTGCCGATTTAATCCATGTACTTGTAGACGCGCCCGTTGACGCCGGTTCTCGTCCGCGCGCCGTTCTCGCGATAGGGCGGATCGTCGTCCGGCGAGCTGTTCCCTACGTGCTCACCTGTGAGGTCGAACACGAACCGCGAGTACCAGTTGTGAATGTCGTGCCGGTGTACTGCTGCCAGCATCTGTTGATGTCGCTCACGGCGTTCCTCAAGGGGCATCTGGAGCGCCCTCTGGAGCGCACGTGCGAGCCCACGGGTGTCGTACGGATTGACCTGCAGCGCACCGCTGAGCTCGCGTGCAGCCCCGGCCAGCGGCGACAGGATCAGTACTCCGGGATCAGCCGGATCCTGGGCCGCCACGAACTCCTTGGCGATGAGATTCATTCCGTCACGCACCGGTGTTACCAGCGCGACCTTCGATGCGCGCAGGAATCCCATCAGCGTGGCACGCGCAAAATTGCGATTGAGGTAACGGATGGGCGTCCAATCCGCCTCCGCGAAGCGGCCATTGAGACGACCCGCAGCCTGTTCGAGGCTCTGGCGGATTTCGCTGTAGGCCTGCACGTCGGAGCGGCTCAGCGGGGCGATCTGCAGGAAGGTCACCTTGCCCTGGTTGTCCGGGTAAGTCTCCAGAAACTCCTCGAAGGCAGCGAAGCGCTGTGTGAGGCCCTTGCTGTAGTCCAGTCGATCGACGCCGATGATCAGCTTGCGGCCCTGCAGGCTGGCGATCATCCGCTGCACACTCTCCTGACCGATGGTGGTGGCCGCTTCGTTGGCTACCGTGTCCACCTCGATGCCGATCGGGTATACGCCGAGGCGCACGGTGCGTCCCCGGACCTGTACCCGGCCGCTGCTGGGTAAGCGGAATCCCTCCGGCATTTCCAGGCACGACAGAAACGAGTGCAGGTCGTCGTCGGTCTGAAAGCCCAGCAGATCGTACTGACACAGATTGCGCACCAGCTCGGTGTAGTTGGGCAGCATGCGCAGCACCTGCAGGTGCGGAAATGGAATGTGCAGGAAGAACCCGGTTGGCCCGGTGAATCCCAGCTCGCGCAGGTAGTGGCCCACGGCGATGAGCTGGTAATCGTGCACCCAGACCGAATCGCCAGGCTTCAGCACTTTCAGCAACTGGCGCGCGAACTGCGCATTGACGCGCATGTACGCCTCGTACTGCCGCTGGTCGTGCTGGAATCGAGCGGCGAAGTAGTGAAACAGCGGCCACAGCGTGCTGTTGCAGTACCCGTTGTAGTAGGCGTCGAAGTCGACGGGATCCAGGTCGATCGTTGCAAACCGTACGTTGCCGCGTGCGGTGATTTCGGGATCCGGATCCGGCTTGGGTGACGTTTCGCCGCTCCAGCCGAACCACATGCCACCGGTATGCTGGAGTGCCGCGAGCACCCCGACGGCCAGTCCGCCGGGCGCTACGCCGCGGCGCGGCACCGAAATGCGATTGGACACACACACCAAGCGGCTCATCCGCCGTTAAACGCCCAGGCTCCGGATTGGTTCCGTGGGTCCGCGGATGCGCCGCCAGCGGCGCGGACGCAGCTCAGCGCGTTTGCAACCAGCCCATGCTGGGTCGAAATCGCAGGTTGCGCGACGGTCCCGCGGCGACGTCAGGAGGCAGCACGCGCACGCCGGCGTCGGCGAGAAAGTCTCTTGCCATTGCCAGCACCGTTTCGCAGGTGCGATGCGCACCCGGATGGTCGGCGAGATGGACGACAATGCGCGACTGGAGGTTACGCGCGGTGGGAGTCACTTCCCGTATGGACTCGATGCAGCGATCCAGCAACAACAGCTCGGTAGCCAGTGTCGTATCGGTCACATCGATCGGATTCGAGCCGCGAACGATGCAGCGCAAGTGCAACAGTGCCCCCGCCTCTTCCACTGCATCGTAAACGCACACCGCGATCGCGGAGGTCAGCTCCGTGATCAGAACGACATCGTCACCGGCGACTTCGAACCGGTCCGGGGCGACGATGACTTCGCGGGTGGCTTGGGACATCGGGCGTTGTATACCGGCACGCCGGCGGACAGGCGTTGAACTGCCGCACGTTGTTTCTCGGGGAAGCGTAGAATAAGGGAAAACGCGAGCTGTAGCGGGAACATATGCAGAAGCTCGTCACAATTGCCGTTGCTTACTTATTCGCCTGTCTGCCGGCAGTGCCCGCCAGCGCTGACGCACCTGCGCCCCTGTCGTCGATCCGCGTCACGGAGACTGCCACAGTCACCGCAAAACCGGATCGCGCTCGCATCGACGTCGGTGTTGTGACACAGGCGGCGCAGTCGGAAAACGCCGTGTCGCAGAACGCGCGCACCTTCAACTCCGTGATGGTTGCCTTACACAAGGCTTTCGGGCCGGGCGCCGATATCAAGGCGCTCGGCTATTCGCTGAATCCGGAGTATCAGTACGGCGTCAGCAGCGCCAGTGGTGGCCCAGCGACGATCAAGGGCTACACAGCGACCAACGTGGTGCGCGTCACCATCGATGATCTGACGCGGATCGGCGACGTCATCGACATCGCCACTCAGGCCGGCGCGAATCGCGTCCCGAGCGTTCAGTTCGCCTTGCGCGATGAGGAGAGCGTTCGCATGCAGGCGTTGCGCGAGGCTGCCACGAAGGCAAAGACGGAAGCCGACGCCTTGGGGAGCGCGCTGGGGCTCAAGGTCAACCGTATTCTGACGGTCGAGGAGGGCGGCCCCCTGACAGTGCCGATGCACGAGGTCGCTTTCGCACGGGCTGCTTCCGCGCCCGCCGCCACACAGATTCAGCCAGGTACCATCGAAGTGAGCGCCAATGTAACGCTCACTGTGGAGGTCAGCCCCCGATAGCTTAAGGTGTGCCACCATGACCTACGTCAGCCAGTTGCTCGACCGTAAGGGTCGGGCTACGTACTCGATAGAGCCCGAGGATCCCGTGCTGGAGGCCATCCAGCTCATGGCCGACCACCACGTCGGCGCGCTTCTGGTGATGAAGGCAGAGGCGCTGGTCGGGATCGTGTCCGAGCGCGACTACGCCCGCAAAGTCATCCTGCTGGGGCGCTCCTCGGCGGAGACCCCGGTGTGGCAGATCATGAGCTCGCCTGTCCTGACGGTCTCTTTGCACCACACTGTGCAGGAATGCATGGAACTCATGACCGAGCACCGCGTGCGGCACCTTCCTGTTCTCGAGGCTGAGCGGGTGGTGGGGGTGGTCTCCATTGGCGACCTGGTCAAGGCTGTCATCCAGGATCAGCAGGAGACCATCCAGCAGCTGGAGAGCTACATCCACAGCTAGCTAGCGTTGCGCCGGGTCGGCAGGACTCTTGCCGGCGGCGCGGGCCCTCGAGATCATTTGCTTGACAGCCGTGCTGGCGTGCACGAACTGCAGCTCGATTTCAGGATGCGCCTGCGCAAATACCCTGAAGATCTCGTCCGCAAACGCCGGGCCGATCGACGCCACATCCGCAAAATCGAAGACGACCGTCCTGAACAGATCCACCCGCGCCAGCACCCGTTTTGCCTGGGAGCGTGAGATCAAGGCCTCGCCCACGTGCTGTGCCAGAACCACGGGTACGACGGTGCGGCTGAAGTCGAAGTCCGGCGCCGACGCATACTGATCGAAGATCTGCCTCGTCGTACGGGTTGTCCGGTTGTTGAGGCGCATCCAGACCATCGTCCCGTGCTGGAAGGCAGGGTTGTCGCGGACCCAGTCATTCTCTTCGTTCGAAGCGTGAGTGAAGGACACCCCGCCGGAGAGGATGTTGAATGAATCGAACATCCTCGATGTGAAGAAGATCCCCTCCCCTGTGTGCCGCCGCGGATCGGTCGTCAACTTTCCCTTCGACAGCTCCAGAATCGCATGGCGCTCGTCCACCAGGCCCAATCGACTCTGAATCTTCTTGAATATGCCCACGCCATTGTCCGCAATGATCATCTCGGCGCTCTGTGCGGTGCGACGGATCGCCACTCGAATCTCGGATCCTTCCGAGTGATCGATGGCATTGTTGAACATCTCGGTAAACCCGTGTTGCCAGATGAGCAGCACGTGATCGGCCAATTCTCCGAGAGTCTCTCGCACATCCCTAAACCAGATGACATCCTCGGCGATGCCCGCCTGGATGCGATACGACTTCGCCCACTCGCCGAGCAGCGCCAGCTGATAGCGGTGGTTGCGGGTGTGGCCCGTCTCCGTGATCGCTCCTTCCTGGACCAGGCGGGTGAGGTGCTTGTGCACCGCCTGCCGGCTGATGCCAAAGTGCTCGGCCGCACGCCTGGCGATGTCGTGCGAGTGGTCCTCGATAGTCTCGAGAATGAAGCGCCGAATGCGGTCACCCTGCGCGCCGGCCATACTGGGGTGCCACTCCAGTTTGTCAACCTAATTCAATTTTATTGTCAACCAGAGAGGATGGATTGTCAACCCTGAGGGTAACGCCTACCCGGTGCCCCCTCGGCACAGGCGCAGGCTGAGCCTCAGGATTGCCCGGCTACTTTCGCCAGAACGCCGGGGTGAACAGCACCAGCACGCTGAAAATCTCCAGTCGTCCGAGCAGCATCGCCGCGGTGCAGATCCAGATCTGCACCGCCGACAGGCTCTGGTAGGTCCTCCCCGAGCCGACCGCGCTCAACCCACCTGCGGTGTTGTTGATGGACGAGACGATGGCCCCGATGGAAGAAGAAAAGTCCAGCCCGCTCAACAACAGGGCGAAGGTGAGCAGCACGACCGTCATGAAATACAGAAAAATGAATCCCAGCACCGAGTGAGCAACACGCTCGGGGATCGGCCGTCCGCCGATGCGTACGGGTGCGACGGCGTTCGGATGCACGAGCAGCTTCATCTCGCGGGTGGCCTGCTTCGCCAGCAGGAGCGTCCTGAACATCTTGATCCCGCCGCCCGTCGAGCCGGTGTTGCAGACGATGCACGACAGAAACAGCATCCAGGTCGGTGCGAACACCGGCCATCGGCTGAAGTCCTGCGAGGTCAGGCCGGAGGTCGTTGCGAAGGACACGACGTTGAACAGCGCGTGCCGCACGGCGGTAATTCCGGGGTAGACGTCGCGCACGGTGAGCAGTACGGCGATGCCGATGACGCTGACCGCCAGAATCATGAAGCTCGCCTTGGACTCCACGTCCTGCTCGTACGGGTCCAGCGACAGGCGCCGCAGGGCCACGAAGTGCCGCGCAAAGTTCAGCGAGGCCACCAGCATGAGCGCGACCAGCACCAGCTCGATGGCCGGGGAGTTGAAGTACGCGATGCTGGCATCGTGGGTGGAGAAGCCGCCCAGTCCCACGGCCGAGAAGGAATGGCAGATTGCATCGAACCAGGACATGCCGCCGAGGCGCAGCCCGAGGACGCCGGCCACGGTGAGCAGCGTGTAGACGAACCAGAGCGAACGGGCCGTCTCCGCGATGCGGGGCGCGAGCTTCTCTTCCTTGACCGTGCCCGGAGTCTCGGCGCGATAGAGCTGCATGCCTCCCACACCCAGCATCGGCAGGATGGCGACGGCCATCACGATGATGCCGAGGCCGCCGAACCAGTGCAGGGAGGCGCGCCAGAAATTGATCGACGCGGGCAGCCGGTCGAGCCCGGACAGTACCGTCGAGCCCGTCGTCGTCAGGCCCGACATCGCCTCGAAGAACGCGTCCGTGAAGCTCAGCCCCGGCAGCGCCAGCAGGAAAGGGATCGCGGCGGAGACCGATACGAGCAGCCAGCCGAGCGTGACGAGCAGAAATCCGTCCCGAGGCTTGAGCTCGCGGCGGTGCCAGTGCGTCGCGCCCGACAGCAACAGACCCGTTCCGGCGGTCACGGCCCCGGCGGCGAGGAACATCCTGGCGAGGCCGTCTCCCGCAATGAGAGAACAGATGACCGGCAGCACGTAGGCACAGCCGGTGGCCGCCAGCAACAGCCCGAGAACATGCGCGACGGGGAGCACTGCAGTTCTGGTCGCCCGTCAGCGGGTAGCGCGCAGGAAGAGCTTCTCGACGGCATCGGTGTGACGCCGGTCGGAGAGAAACAGGATCAGGTGATCGTCAGACTGCACGATCGAATCGTGGTGCGCCATGATGACATCCTCTCCGCGCACGATGGCGCCGATGGAAGTGCCTTCAGGAAGTCGGATCTCTTCGACCTTGCGGCCCACGACGCGTGAGGTTCGCTCATCGCCGTGCACGACGGCTTCCAGAGCCTCGGCGGCTCCTCGCCGGAGCGAGTGCACGCGTACCACGTCGCCTCGGCGGACATGCGCCAGCAGCGAGCCGATGGTAACGGTCTGGGGCGAGATCGCCACATCGATACTGCCGCTCTCCATGAGCTCCGCATAGGAGGGCTTGTTGATCAGGGCCATGACCTTGTTGGCGCCGAGGCGCTTGGCCAGCATTGCCGACAGGATGTTGGCTTCTTCCGAGTTCGTCAACGCCGCAAACACGTCGGCGCTGTCGATATTCTCCTCGATGAGCAGCTCCTCATCGGCGGCGTCGCCGTTGAGGACGATCGTGTTCTCCAGCAGTTCCGATACCTTGCGGGCGCGCCGGTTGTCGCGCTCGATCAGCTTCACCTGGCTGGTTTTCTCGAGCGCCTTGGCCACGCGATAGCCGATGTTGCCGGCGCCGGCGAGTACCACGCGCCGCACCGGATCGTCGACGCGACGCAGCTCGCTCATCACGCGCTTGATGTCCCGGGTGGCCGCCAGGAAGAACACCTCGTCACCGCCCTCGATGACCGTCTCGCCTTCGGGGGCGATCGCCTTGCCGCCACGGTAGATCGCCACCACCCGCGCATCGATCTTGGGAAGGTGCTCGGGCAGCTCGAGGAGACGGTGGCCGACGAGCAGACCGCCCTTGAGGGCGCGGACTCCGACGAGGCGCACCTTGCCGTCGGCGAAATCCAGAACCTGCAGCGCCCCGGGGTAGAGAATCAGCCGCTCCACATACTCGGTGACGAGCTGCTCGGGACTGATGAACACATCGACCGGGATCGAGCCGTCGCCGAACAGTTCCGGGCGGCTGGTGTATTCCGAGGAACGAATGCGCGCGATTTTCGTGGGTGTCCGATACAGCGTGAACGCCACCTCGCACGCCATCATGTTCACTTCATCGCTGTTCGTCAGCGCGACGATGATGTCCGCTTCCTGCGCTCCGGCGGCCGCGAGGATGGTGGGATGTGAGGCGTTGCCCGCCACGGTGCGCACGTCCAGCCTGTCCTGCAGGTCACGCAGGATGTCCTCGTTGATATCGACGACGGTAACTTCGTTCGCTTCCTCGCGCGACAGGTGGAACGCCGCAGTCCGGCCGACCTGGCCGGCACCCAGGATCAGGATTCTCACATCGGCTCCGCGCTGATGTACTGCGCCATGAGCCACTTGGTCCCCTGATGCTCGAAGCGCACCTCGACCCGGGCATTGGGCCCGTTGCCCTCGATGTTGAGAATCACACCCTCGCCGAACTTGCCGTGACGCACCCGAGCTCCGAGCCGCACTCCGGCGATGGCGGGTTCCTCAGGTCGGAATCGCCCCACGGCTACGGGGCGCGACACCTGGATCCGCGGACGGATTTCCTCGATCAGCTCCTCGGGGACTTCCTTGATGAAACGGGAAGGAATGCCGTAGCTGTCGACACCGTGCAGGCGGCGCTGCTCGGCATAAGTCAGGAACAGCTGCTGCATCGCTCTTGTCATGCCGACATAGCAGAGGCGTCGTTCCTCTTCGAGGCTTTCGATGTCATTGAGCGAGCGCTGGTGCGGAAACAGCCCGTCCTCCATGCCGCTCAGGAAGACCATGGGAAATTCCAGTCCCTTTGCCGTGTGCAGGGTCATCATCTGGACGCAGTCTTCCCAGTCGGCTGCCTGACCCTCGCCGGATTCCAGTGCCGCGTGGGCAAGGAATGCGTCCAGTGGCGGCAGATCCGTCTCGGTTGACTGCTGCTGGAATCCGCGCGCAGCGCTGACAAGCTCGTCCAGGTTTTCCACCCGGGCTTCGCCCTTGTCAGCCCGGGAACCGCCCTTGTCACGCTTGTAGTGCTCGATCAGTCCGCTCGCCTGCAGGACGTGATCCACCTGCTCGTGCAACGCCAGCCCTGCGACCTCGCGTGCCAGACGCTCGATGAGCGACATGAAGCCGTAGACCGCGGTGGAGGCCTTCGGCCCGAGGTCGGGCCGCGGCTGTGTGCTCGGGGACAGATCGTTTCCGACGCACGACGCCGCCGCATCCCACAGAGAGCTTCCGGCGCCCTTGGCGCGCTCCCGGATGATATCGAGGCTTTTCGCCCCGATGCCGCGCACCGGAAGGTTGACGACGCGCTCGAACGAGGGATCGTCGTTGCGGTTGGAGAGCAGGCGCAGGTACGCCAGCGCGTCCTTGATCTCCGCCCGCTCGAAGAATCGCAGCCCTCCGTACACTTTGTAGGGAATGCGGCCTGAGATGAACACTTCCTCGAACACTCGCGACTGCGCGTTCGAGCGATACAGGATCGCGATGTCACGCCGGCTGCCGCCGTGGTGCACCCAATCGCGAATGCGGTGCGCGACGAATTCAGCCTCGTCGCGCTCGTTGAATGCCGCATAGAGCCGGATCGGGTCGCCGCGGTCGCCGCTGGTCCACAGGTTCTTGCCCAGCCGGCCGGTGTTGTTCGCGATCAGCCCGTTGGCCGCGGCGAGAATCGATCCCGTCGAGCGGTAGTTCTGCTCGAGCCGGAACAGCAGGGTGTCGGGATAATCGCGGCGGAATTGGTGGAGATTCTCCACGCGTGCCCCTCTCCACCGATAAATCGAATTGTGCGTAACGACGCCGTCCGCGACGAAATTGTGCGTGCGCGCGACATTCAGGTCGAAGACCTCGCCTTGATAGTCCTCGTACTCGACGCGCTCGACGACATCGAAGCAACCCGCTTCCGTGGCCACGACCATCCCGGACCTGATGCCCGCAGCGGTCGTGAAAGGAAGAGATCGACCCAGCATTCTTCCGCGAAAAACGTAGCGTCCTCCCAACTCGTCGCGAATCCGTCTGGCGATCGTCATCAGGTCGCCGAAGTCGGCGCGAACTGTCTCGAAACGCCAGCTGGCCCGGTTGCGCTTCGCCGCCCGTACACTCAGCCCCATTGCTTCCAGAATTCCCCTGCACGCCGCATCGGTCCCGATGATCGAGATGAGATGCATCGGGTTGGCCCCACGACGATCACCGCATAAGGTGATGCAAATGTTGCACCGATTCGAATTCCTGCTACGGGGCATGTGATGCGGCCGATCGGGATCCAGACCCGTGTCCTCGAGAAGCCTCTCGGCCGCTCCCGTGGTGTCCAAAGAGCGAAAGACTTTTGCGATGTATGCAGGGTCGTGCACGAGGCCATTGAGTGCTTTGCCCTTGCGCGGAGTGAAGGGCAGAGTCGGCAGCCCATAACGCAGAGAGGTCAACATCTCATCGAGCCTGGCCTCGTTCTCACTGCGATGAGTACGGATGATCCAGAGGGCGTCCGCGTGCTCCTGGATCGCGCGCTGCTTGACGCCAATCATCGGCTTGGCTTGGCCGTTCGTGTAGACCTGCGAGGTACCTATCCGATACCCGAACCCCTCTTTATGCATCAGGTAGAGGAAATACGTTTGCGGAGTCTCACCAAGAACATAACCGGCAAAATGGACGTGCTCAGGAGTGCTTCTGATCGTTTTGCCCGACCGCAAGTGCAGGCAGATGAGGTGGCTATGGCGTTGCCGAGCGAGCGTCTCGGTCACCTCGGCCGGGCGCAAGTCCCCCGAACCGTAACTCGACATGACGTACTCGCCTGCGCGAATGGCTTCGATGGGCTTTTTCGTGCCATCGCCCATGGTCACTTGCGTGCCGGCTGCGAGGCACTGATCGTCGTCCCCGACAACGAACGGCAGTGTGACGGTGCCATCCGCGGGCGAGCTCGTAGCGAGCAACTTGAGCCACGCGTACTGGATGGCGTTGGTGTCCTGAAACTCGTCCACGAGGACGTGGCGAAACCGGCGCCGATAGTGCGCGAGCAAGGCGGCGTTGTCGCGCCACAGCTCGTAGGCACGCAACAGTAGCTCGGCGAAGTCCACAACGCCGGTGCGAGCGCATGCCTCTTCATAGTCCGTATAGAGCTGGATGAACTGACGACGGGTCGGGTCGTCGTTGTCCTTGAGGCGGCTCGGCCGGCGTCCTTCATCCTTGTTCGAGTTGATGAACCACTGCACCTCGCGTGGCACCCAGCGGCTCTCGTCCAGGTCGCGAGCCTTGATCAGCTTCTTGATCAGGCGTTGCTGGTCCTCGGCATCGAGGATCTGAAAACCCTGTGCGAGCCCTGCCTCGCGCCAATGCAGGCGCAGCAGCCGGTGCGCCAGGCCATGGAAAGTGCCGATCCAGAGGGAGCTCCCGGGTATTCCGAGCAGCGTCTCGATGCGGCTCCGCATCTCCCCGGCGGCCTTGTTCGTAAACGTCACGGCGAGAATGGCGTGGGGCGAGACGCCCTGGCCCTGAATCAGCCAGGCGATCCGATGCGTGAGTACCCGCGTCTTGCCGCTTCCGGCGCCGGCGAGCACCAGCACGGGGACGAGCGGGGAAACGGTGACCGCCTCGCGTTGCGCCTCGTTGAGGGGATCCAGAAGGGGGGACAGGTCCATGGGGGGCGCATTGTACCCTGCGCCCCCTTTACTTAGCGTCCGCTGTGCTCCTGGCGCCGCCAGCCAGCGCCTGCCGGCGTCCCGTGACGGCCTCCTCCGCGAACTGCACCAGAGCCACCACGAAGCCCAGCAGCACCGGCCCGATGACCAGGCCCAGAATCCCGAACGCGGACGCGCCGCCGATCGCGCCCACGAACACCGCCAGCGTCGAGACCTCTGCCCGTTGAGAGGTGAGGAAGGGGCGCAGGAAGTTGTCCGCAACGCCCACACCTGCACTCCAGACCGCCAGGAAGATCGCGGCACCCCACCGCCCCACGATCATCAGGTAGAGCACGGCCGGAAGCAGAATGATTGCCGAGCCTACCGGGAGGAATGCGGCAATGGCGGCCAGTACCGCGAACACAACGGGAGAGGGAAGGCCCACGAGCGCGAACCCGACCCCTGCGAACGCACCCTGGATGAGCGCTGTCGCGACGGACCCGAACACGACGGCAAGCGTCACGTTGGCCAGATAGGAAAGCAGCTCACTGCGGTGGTCGGGCTCCATCGGCACGAGGCGCGTCAGACGCTCGAACATCATGCGGCCGTCGCGTAGCAGGAAGAACAGAAGGAAGATCGTCATGAAGAATCCAACCAGCGAGCCCACGACGCTCAGCGCGAACGTGCCGCTCGCCGTGGCGGCCGACTTCAACAGCGACTGGATGCCGTCGGTCAGCCAACCCTGCACCTGATCGGCCGACACGGTGGAGTTCTCCCGCATCCAGTGCACTGCACTTCCAATCACAGGATAACCTTCGAGATGCGCGAGCATCGTCGGGTATGACACGAGTGTGCGTCCGCGCAGCCACGTGATCATCGAGGCCACCTGCCGTCCAAACACAACTCCGATGAATGCCAGCGGTGCGATGACGAGAAAGGGCGTGAGTCCTGTCAGAATGCCGGCAGACAGCGATCCGCGGCCCTTGAGCCGCCGCTGCAGCCGGACCTGTACCGGCGTCAGGAGGAAGGCGAGCACGGCTGCCCACCCCAGCGGTCCCGCAAGGGGGCGCAGGACTTCGATCAGCAGATATCCCACGATCAGGAATGTCGCGATCGCAAACGTACGGCGGTAGAAAGCTGAGTACATGGCGGACCTGCGAGTGCGGCCTGCGCGAGAGCGTACCCGATTCGTGGCGAGTTAAGGTTTTCTTTCCAATCGTTAATCTTTGCTGGCAACGGGTTGCCTGGCGCAGGCTACACTCACGTGCATGCCAACCCTGTATGACTACCTGGACTCGGGCAACGGCTACAAGGTGCGCCTGTTGCTGAGCCTCCTCGGCCGTCCCTACCGCTGGCAGGAGCTGGATATCCTGCAGGGCAGCACGCGCACGCCGGAATTCCTGGCCAAGAACCCCAATGGCCGCATTCCGACCCTCGAGCTCGACGAGGGCGTATGCCTGGCGGAGTCCAACGCGATCCTCTGGTATCTGGCAGAAGGCACGCGCTTCATCCCCACGGAGCGCCTGGCCCGTGCCCAGACGCTGCAATGGATGTTTTTCGAGCAGTACAGCCATGAGCCGTACGTAGCGACCCCGCGATTCATCCTCCATCACCTGCCGGTGGATTCACCTCGCCGCGCGGAGCTTCCGGACCGGCTGGCTCGTGGGCGTGCAGCGTTGGGAGTCATGAACACGCACCTGCAGAGCCATGCGTATTTTGCGGGGGGCAGTTACACGATTGCGGACATTGCGCTGTACGCGTACACGCACGTCGCGGATGAAGCGACCATCGATCTGACACCCTATCCCGAGGTGAGGCGCTGGTTGGCGCGCATCGCCGCCGAGCCAGGACACATCCCGATCACTTATCGGCCCGGCTGACGCGCTCCGCCCGTGGCCGCTGCCGCGCGTGGGGCGCTGGCCCCAGCCGCTCCGGCGGCCAGGCCCGGACCTCCGAACGTCGGATCGGTGAGGCTGTTCAGAAACGCGATGAGCTCAGCCCGCTCGGCGGGCGTGAGGTCGAACGTGCGCAGCCGCAGGTCGATCTTTCCCGCGCCGGTCGGATCTGCGCGCGCTTGCGCGGCAACCTGGGCGTAATGATCGACAACCGCCTCGAGAGTGGAGAACCGGCCGTCATGCATGTAAGGGGCGGTGATGGCAATGTTGCGCAACGTAGGTACGCGCATCGGCTGATCGCTGGTGCCATTGTTGGCGAATGAGGCCTCGCCGGTCGCTCCCTCGGAGTCGCGCCAATTGCCTGAGAAATTGAAGCCCGAGTGACACCCTGAGCATCCCGCTCGCGGCGAAAAAAACAGCGCCATGCCCGCCTTCGCCTGCGGTGACAGCGCGGCATGCTCGCCGTTGAACACGTAGCGATCGAACGGCGACTGGCCGCTGATCAGGGTGCGTTCGAACGCGGCGATAGCCTTGACGATGTGATCCAACGTCACCGGCGGTCCTTCGTCGTGAAACACCGCGGCGAACGAGCTGGCGTAGTCGGCACTCAGCGTGCGGGCGACGGCCTGCTCGCGTCCGGCCAGGCCGAGCTCGATGGGGTGCCGGTTCAACAGTGGCTCGAGCATCTGCGCTTCGAGGGACCCCAACTCCGGCTTCGTCCAGCCGAAACTCACGTTGTAGGCGACGTTGACCAGCGCCATGGCGCTGTGGGGGAGCGCAGCCCCTGTCGCGCCGATCGCGACAGCTCGGCCGTCTGAGTACGACCGCGCGGGATCGTGACAGCTCGCGCAGCTGTATTTCCCGGTGATCGACAGGCGCGTGTCGAAAAACAGCCGCTTGCCCAGGGCCACCTTGGCGGCCGACATGGGGTTGTTGGCTGGCACCGCAGGCGTTGGGAAGCCGCGCGGGAGGTGCCAGACGTAGGCTGGAGGCGGCGCGTCTTGGGCAGTCATGAGGGCGGCCGGCGCCGCGCGGTCGTTGTCAGCGCCAGCTCGTTGCCGTGCCCTCGCGCGTCAAACCAGCCGTTTGCGCGGCGATCTGGCTGCGCTCCTGCACCCACTTGTCGAGGTCGCTGACAGCAGTCGCGTCGCCGGCGGCCGGCGCGGAGCGCTGTCCGGCCAGCCAGCTCTTCATCGCCTCCAGCAGCTTGTCCGCGACCGCCCGGTCGGTGGCGAACAGGTCGAGGTAGGATTGCTCGGCATCCTTGAAGCGCTTCAAGGCCAGGTAGGCCTCCGCCCGATATTCGATGGCTTCCGGATACCCGGGGCGCAGCGCCAGCGCGCGCTCATATGCCTCGAGCGCGTCGTCATAGTCGCCGAGCTTGCGATGCGCGTATCCGACGTAATTCCACGCCTCGTGCATTTTCGGATCGAGGTCTACCGCCCGCTGAAATTTCGCGAGTGCCAGCGAATACAGCGTGCGGGCCTCATCCTGAGCCTTGCTGCCATCCTCCGTGCGGGCGGCAGCGTTGTCGGCCCGGCGCAGCACGTCGATGCCGTCGTTGTAGAGAATCTTGGCCTGCAGATCCGGTGCGAGCGCGGCAGCGCCCGCTCCGCCGGGGCCCGATCCGGTGGCACCCTTCGGCAGGGCGACCGGGGCGTCGCCCAGCGACCACGCTGCCGGCGCGGCAACGAACAGGGCTGCCGCCAGAAGGTACGTAGGGGCGCCGCGGCGAAGATGGAGGGAAAACGTGCTGGGGCGGCCGCCGTGGGCGGAAGGCACGCTGGAGCGGCTGCGATCGGGGGAAGCTGTGCTGGAGCGGCTGCGCATGATGATCGGTCTCTCGTTCCAAAAAGACATGCAAATACAGCCTACCAGCTGTTGCGCAGCGCGCGCAGCTTCAGGAAAACCGTCCGCGCATCGGGCCGTTCGCCGATCTCGGGAAAAGCCGAACGCAGCCGTGCGATCACCGTGGGGCTGCTCAGCCGGAAGAACGTGTTGACCTGCTTCTCCTGCGCGAGCGTCGTTATCGGGGCCTCACCACCGTTGTGGGCCTTGGCCTGGGCGAGCAGGCCGCGGGCCGCCGAGTTGTCCGGCTCCCGGTCGAGGGTGAATTCCAGATTGCGCGCCAGATATTCGTGTCCGGGAAACAGGCGCGTGTTGTCCGGCAACCGTGCCAGCTGCGCGCTGAAGCTCTCGTACAACAAGTCCACATCGCCGCTGTGGCAATTGCCGGCTCCGGCGTTGAACAGCGTGTCGCCGCTGAAGAGAGCAGGCTGCTCCGTGTGGGACAGCAGGCAGATGTGCGAGAGCGTGTGCCCTGGTGTATCCAGGCATTCGAGCTCGACGGTGCGGCCGATGCGAATGACATCGCCCTTGCTCAAGCCCCGATCGACGCCCCCGATCCTGTTTGCGGCACCGGCATGGGCCAGCAACCGCGCGTGGGTTGCGCCGACCAGTCCTGAGTTTCCCCCCGTGTGATCCGGATGCTCGTGGGTGTTCAGGATCTGGGTGATGCTCCACCCCCGGGCGCGCGCCACCTGCAGGCAGCGTTGCCAGTCCAGGGGGTCCACGGCGAGCGCCTCGCCCGTCTCGGGACAGGCCAGCAGGTAGTGGAAGTTGCGGAAGTCGTTTCCGGGCCAGACCCGCTCGATCAACATGACACTAATTCTCCGCCGTGGTGTCGCAGCAACGTACCCGGAAATCTCCGGGCGCGCCATAATGGCCGCGGGCATCATGCGGAGGCTCGATGCAGCTCCAGGTCGTTCCAGTCACGCCATTCCAGCAGAATTGCTCGGTGATCTGGTGTGACCGTACACGAGCGGCCGCGATCGTCGATCCGGGCGGCGACCTGGATATCGTGTTGCGCGTCGTAGCCGCGAACAAGCTCGAGCTGCAGAAAATCCTGCTCACCCATGGGCACATCGATCACGCCGGCGCGACCGGGGAGCTGGCCAGGCTTCGCGGGTTACCTATTGAGGGCCCGCATCCCGGGGACCGGTTCTGGATCGAGGGGCTGGCGGAGCAGGCGCGTCTGTTCGCCTTCAAGCCCGCCGAGCCGTTCGAGCCCACGCGGTGGCTGGACCAGGGCGACCGGGTCGAGGTGGGCGATCTCACTCTGCAGGTGCTTCACTGCCCGGGGCATACGCCCGGGCATGTCATCTTCTTCAACGAGCCCGCACGCTTCGCCATCGTGGGCGACGTGCTGTTCAAGGGCTCCATCGGCCGGACGGATTTCCCCGGTGGCGATCACAGGACACTGATTCGCTCAATTCGGGAGAATCTGTTCGCTCTGGGTGATGACGTGCGGTTTCTGCCGGGACATGGTCCGCTTTCGACATTCGGCGCCGAGCGGCGCACGAACCCGTTCGTGGGGGACCATCTCTTCGCGCGCCGCACGCAGGAGCGTGGAGCATGAAGCATACGTTTCTGTTCGAGCCGGGAGTGTGGACGGCCGAGGGAACCTTCTGGCGCGCCGATGGCGAAGCACTGGCGGCTCTCGGACGCACCGACATCACTCATCACAGCGAGTGCTGGCTGCTGTCGGGCACCATGAAAGTGCTCGGCTCGCCGACGATCGAACTTGTCAATGCCTACTCCATTGCCACGGGGAATCCCGGTGCCCTCGGCTCCCAGACGCTCAAGTGGGACGCAGAGAACCCCTCCCTCGGCAAGCTCAGCGGCACCTTTTCCGTCGTCGGCAGCTGTATCTTCTCAGTGTACGGCGGCGGCTCGACCGGCTATCACGGCGCGGAGCACCTGGAGCAGCTGGACGCGACGCACTATCGCTCTTCGGGATTGCTGCTGCTGGAAAACCGGCTTCTCACCTCGTGGCAGCTCGCTTTGACGCGCTCACAGTGAGGGCACCGCGCGAGGCGAGGATTTCGAGCTGGGCGCGGAACGTTGCGCCGACAGACGCCGCGCGCGGTCAGGCGACGAGGTTCTGCGTCGTCGGCAGGTAGTGATCGACGAGCAGCGCGGCGAACAGCCACATCAGGTAAGTGATGGAAAACCGGAACACCCGCATCGGCAGCTCCTGCCGTGCCGTGATTTTCATCGCCAGCGCGTAGTAGACGAACCCGGCATTGAGCACCAGCGCCACGGCGAGATAGATGATCCCGCTCATCCGCGTCAGAAACGGAAGGAGCGTGACGAGCGTCAGCAGCACGGTGTAGAGCAACACGTGGAGGCGGGTGAACTCGATTCCGTGGGTGACCGGAAGCATCGGAATGCCGGCGCGCGCGTAGTCGTCGCGGCGCGCAATGGCCAGTGCCCAGAAGTGCGGCGGTGTCCAGATGAAAATGATGAGGAACAACACCAGCGCGTTGGGATCGATGGTGTTGGTGACGGCGGCCCAGCCAAGCACGGGCGGTGCCGCTCCGGCCGCGCCGCCTATCACGATGTTCTGCGACGTCGCACGCTTCAGCCACACGGTATAGATCACCGCGTAGCCAATCAGCGAAAGGAACGTGAGTACTGCCGTAAGTCGATTGACGAGAAACGACAGGATGGCCATCGCCGTGATGCCGAGCACGGCCGCGAAAATGAGGGCCTTCCGTTCGGTCAGCGTCCCTGTCGGCAGGGGGCGGCCGCGCGTGCGCGCCATCTGCTCGTCGATGCGGCGATCCAGGACATGGTTGATGGTCGCCGCACAAGCGGACGCGAGTGCGATGCCCAGATTCCCCCAGAGAAGCGCATCCAGGGGTGGAACGCCGGGGCTCGCCAGGAGCGTCCCCACGATGGCCGTAAATACGATGAGTGCGACGACCTTCGGCTTCGTCAGCTCCAAGTAGCGTCGCCAGAGAGCGGGGGCAGAAACGCCCAGATCGGATGTCGTCGACACGTGTGCAGGGTACCAGATCGGTACCCCTCCCTCACTGTACGCCGCGCCGTCTCAGCTCGCCGTGGCGGGCCCTATGCGCTGCCGAAGCTGAACGATGGTCAGCGCCAGCTCCTTCGGGTTGACCGGCTTGGAGATGTGACCGTCGTAGCCATTGGCGCGGGCACGCGCAACGTCCTCCAGGCGCGCAAATGCGGTCAGAGCCAGAGCCGCGACGTGTCCACCCCGTTCCGGATCCCGGGAGCGCAGCTCCCGGATGAACTCGTATCCGTCCATGCCGGGCATCCCGATGTCGGAGACCACTACATCCGGTTTCCAGCCTTCGAGAATCACCAACGCCTCGCGCGCCGAGCTCGCCGAGCGCATCTCGAATCCCGCCTTTTCCAGGCCCGCGACGACGACCTCGCGAGCGTCGGGGTCGTCCTCGACCAGCAGAACGCGCGTACCGGCCGCATCGAGCTCCGCTTCATCCTCTGCTGCGCCGCCGCCGGAGTGATCAGCCACCGTCGTGTCCTTCATCGGCAGGGTCACTGTAAACGTGGCTCCCAGGTTCTCTCCCGGGCTGTCGGCCTGAACGCCGCCACCGTGCAGCTCGATGACGTGGCGGACGATTGCCAGGCCGAGGCCCATCCCGGCGTGTTGTCGCGTGCTCGTACTGTCGGCTTGACGAAACCGATCGAACACGTATGGCAGGAACTCCCGCGCGATGCCCATGCCCGTGTCGACGATTTTGATCAGCACGTGATCGCCCGCCTGTTCGAGCTGAGCGTCGACGCAACCTCCAGAGGACGTGAACTTGACGGCATTCGAGAGCAGATTCCAGAACACCTGCTGCAACCGGTCGGCGTCGCCGCGCACAACTACGGGGTTGGATGGATGAGAGAGCGTCAACACCACCTGCTTGGCGTGAGCCACGAGACGCAGACTTTCCACGGCCATCCGCAATATGGCACCGACGTCCACATCCTGCATCTTCAGCCGGAACTTGCCGGTGACGATGCGCGAGACATCCAGCAGGTCCTCGATCAGCTGCGCCTGCGACCGGGCAGCGCGCTCGATGGACTCGGCAGCTCGCAGTTTCTGCTGCTCGGTCAACGGGCCGGCGCGCAGCAGGTGTGCCCAACCGATGATGATGTTCATCGGGGTCCGCAGCTCGTGTGACAGATTCGCCAGAAACTCATCCTTGAGACGCGTGGCCTCTTCGGCCTGCGCACGCGCAGCGCGCTCCTTCTCGAGCGCCTCCGCTTCACTGCGCCGCAGTCTCAACAGCACATTCACGACGGTCTCCAGCTCCTTCGGCTCCAGCGGCTCAGTCAGGTAGATGTCGGCCCCGCCCTTGAGACCCTCTGTCTCATCCTGCTGAGTGACGAAAGTAGCCGAGATCTGGATGACCGGAATGGAGCCGGTCGCCGGATCGCTCTTGATGCGCCGGCAGACATCGACACCGTTCATGTCCGGGAGCGCGACATCGCATAACACCAGTTGCGGCATCATGTCGCGCACGATCCGCAACGCGTCACCGCCCGTGCCCGCCTCGACGACCTCGTAGCCGGCCCGCTGCAGGATGCGAGTCTTCGCATACCGCAGCTGCGGGCTGTCATCCACGTTCACGATGAGGGTTCGGGTCGCCATGCCTCACATACCGTTTGCGGCCAGAAATGCGCGTGTGCTCTCCAGATTCAGGTCGCTCTTCTGCAGCACGGCCTGCGCGCGGACTTCAAGCTGGGCGCGCTGCGCCGCGGAGAGCAGACGCGAGGTGACGATCGCCACGGGTACGGATTGCAGGCTGTCATCGCTGCGCAGGGCTTCCAGGACCTGCTCTCCGCCGAGGTCCGGAAGCATCAGGTCAAGGAAGATCATCGCGGGCCGGCTACGCCGCGCGGCGATGAGGCCGGTGCGTCCGTCGGAGGCTTCGATCACACACGTATGACTGCCTGTGAAGAGTTTCTGGATGAGGTAGCGGGAGGCCGGATCGTCGTCGATGACCAGAACGCGTCTTCCGGTGAGGGCGTCCAGGCGCTCCAGCAACGAGGTGCGGCTCAACGGCTTCAGACAGTAGCTGTCCGCGCCGAGGGCCAGGCCCTTGCGCTCGTCATCCACGGAAGTGAGCACCAGAAGGGGGATATGGGCAGTGGCCGGATCGGCCTTCAGCTCACTGAGATAGCGCCAGGAATCCTCGCCGCGCAGCAGAATATCCAGAACGATCGCCTGAGGCCGCATGCGGCGCATGATCTCGCGCGCCTCCCGCAGCGTACCGACGCACACCGCCTGGTAGGTCGAGCTGCGCAGATACTTTTCGAACAGGAAGCGAGTCTCTATGTCGTCCTCCACGAACAGCACCGGCGCCAGGCCTGTTTGCAGCTCCGCGTGGATAATGTTTTCGGATACCTTGGGCGCCTCGGCGTAGTGCATGGGAATGGTTGCACTGAACTTCGAGCCCACACCGAGCTCGCTGTGTACCTGCACATCCCCGCCGAGCAGACGCGCAAGCCGCCGGCACAGCGGCAGGCCCAGGCCTGTGCCCTTCACGCGGCCCTGCAGGCGATTGGGCACCTGCGTGAATTCCTCGAAGATCAGCACCTGGTCCTCGGGATTGATGCCGATACCGCTGTCATCGACACCGAAGCGCACGAGCCGTCCGTCGCCGCACACTTCCGCGTACACGCGCACCTCCCCCTGCTCGGTGAACTTCAGTGCGTTGGAGATGAGGTTGCGCAGAATCTGCGAGACCTTGCCTTCATCGGTGAACAGGACCAGGGACTCGGGTGGCTCGTCGAACACCAGCTTCAGGTTTTCCCCAGGCAGGAGCGGACGCAGCATGCCGCGCAGCGCGCTGAACAGATTCGCGACGGAGAACTCGGTCGGCCGCACGTCGATCTTGCCTGCTTCGATCTTGGCCAGATCCAGCAGATCGTCCACCAGCGAGGTGAGATCGTCGGCGGCCTTCGCGATCAGGCTCACCTGCTTTTCCTGCTCGATGCCGAGGTCCCCGTCGCTGCGGTCGAGCAACAGTCGGCTGAGCGCCCGTACCGAGCTCAGCGGCGTTCGGAACTCGTGGCTCATGTTCGAGAGAAACTTCGACTTCATCTCATCCGCGCGACGCAGGTGATCCGCCTTCTCGTCCAGCTCTGCGTAAAGGGCCACGACGCCGCGGTTGGTATCCTCGAGCTCGCGGTTGAGCCGTAGCAGATCGTCCTGCCGTTCGCGCAGTTCCGCCAGCGCGCGCACCAGCTCGCGGTTCTGCTCCTGCAGCTCTTCGTATGCGTCGGCCGGAGCGCGCGATGTCAGCTCGGCCGTGACCCGGACCAGATCCGTCCGTCCGATCACAGGAGCCCGCGGCGGCAGGATCTTCTTGAGCAGGACCTCCGTGCCCGCACCGCACCGGGTGCGAATCTCCACCTGGTCCATCAGTCGATGGACACCCCTGATCCCGATGCCCATGCCGGTCTGCGAGCGGTACTGGCCGCTGAGCACACTGTCCAGATTGGCAATTCCAGGCCCCTCGTCGCGCACCTCCACGAGCAGAACCTGCGGTGCGCTTTCGCCCTCGAGCCGGAAGTCAACTTTGCCACCACCGGCATAACGGTAGGCGTTGCGTGCGATCTCCGAGACGGCGGTGGCGATCCGGGTCTGATCCTGTGAATCGAAGCCGATGAGCCCGGCAACCTGGCGGGCGCGCTGGCGCGCGACCACCACATCCTGCTCGTAATGAAGGGCCACAGTCAGAAGGGCCTTGGTCAACACGTGCCCGTTCCTCTTTTTATGACGACCACGGTGACGTCATCCCGCCCGCGATCGTGGTCGCGATACAGCACGCCTGCGATGAGGCCGGAGTGTTTTGCCATGAGACCCGGGTAGTCCGCAAGCGTCCAGTGCCCGGCGAGTCCGTCGCTGTGCACGATGAGCGCCGCATCCGCCGGGAAGTCGAAAGAGAACTCCTGAACCTTGCGCACGACATGTCCGAGCGTCCCGTTGTGAGAGACCAGCTGCCGCCGGCTCGTCAGGGACTCAACACGGGCAGTGATATTGCCCACACCTGCGAAGCCTCCCCGCGCCTGGCCGAACCGGGCGATAGCGGCGGCGGCGCCACGTGTGCTGGCAAGAGCCAGGTGGGCAAGCTGCAGCAGCTCCGAGGGCGGCGCTTCCGGATGTTTTGCCAGCACTTCCATCGCTACACGCGCGGCACGCGCCGCCTCCGTGCCGTGCCCGAGGCCGTCGACCACCAGCAAGCTGCAGTCCGTGCCGTCGCGCGTCAGGGACCAGGCATCCCCGCAAGCCACCTCGCCCGGCTTCGGCAGGCAGACCGCGCCAATCTGCGGCGCGCGGGTCCCCTTGGACAAGGGACCCGCCCAGAACTCCAGGCGCACCGCCGTCCCCTTGTCGGGCTGGGTGTAGACCTCCATCGCATGACTGATGCGGCTCAACGCGCCCAGCCCCGTGCCCATGCTGCCGGAGGTCGAGTGGCCGTCCCGCAAGCTGATTCCGATATTGGCGATTCCCGGACCCTGGTCCAGGGCCAACACCTCGAGGCCACCGACACCGCCGCGCTCCAGAGCACGTAGGACGAGCTTGCCGCGCTGTGCATGCTTGAGAATGTTCGTGGTGGCTTCTGTGACCGCAAGAGCCACGTTACCGGCCGCGGTAGCGTCAAAGCCGAGAACCCGGGCAAGATCGGCGGCCGCACGGCGTCCTTCCCCTACCTGGCTGCGATCATCGACCTTGATCAGCGCCTGTGCTGACAAGCTTTACCGCCATCGCGCGATTGTGACTCGCGTGCCGTTGCCGGGTGCGGAGTCGATCGAAAACTCGTTGCAGAGGCGCCGCGCACCGCCCAGCCCCAGCCCGAGTCCACTTCCCGTGGTGAAGCCATCGCGCATCGCCGCCTCGATGTCGGGAATGCCCGGGCCCCGATCGGCGAAAACCAGCCGCACTCCCTTGCGCCGCAGCTCCTCGACTCTCGTGATCTCGACTTCCCCGCCGCCCCCGTAATCTAACGTATTGCGAGCCAGCTCACTCGCCGCGGTGACGAGCTTTGTCTGGTCGATCAGCGAAAATCCCTGCGCAATCGCGTTCTCGCGCGTCACCTGGCGGACGCGAACGATGTCCTCCCGCGAGCGGATCGGCAGGACATCCCGGCTCACAACTGGCATGTAGAGGCTGTGGCGCGGAAGCGGCGCTCAGCGCTGCTCCGCAGCCACCAGCTCGTTGAGGAGCGCCATGCCGCGCTCGACATTGAGCGCGGTTCGCACACCGTCGAGCGACAGCCCGAGCTCGACCAAGGTGATGGCTACTGCAGGTTGCATCCCAACCACCACGGTCTGCGCATCCAACACACGGGCCATGGCGGCAATGTTGCTGATCATCCTGCCGATGAACGAGTCCACCACCTCTAGAGAGGAGATATCGATGAGGACGCCTCGCGCCCGCACTGTAACGATGCGCTCGGTGAGATCCTCCTGCAGTTGCATAGCGAGGCGATCGTGCATGTCCACCTGGATCGTCACCAGGAGAAACCTGCCCATCCGCAGAATCGGAATTTTTTCCATGGATCTGCCGCCGCTCCTGTTATGCGCCAGTGGGCAGTTTGACCTGCAGGCGTCGCATGGCGATCACGAAGGCGTCCGCGAGAGTCGCCTTGGTTGTCACTTCCGAGAGGTCGACACCCAGATGCACGATCGTTTGTGCAATCTGCGGGCGGATGCCGCTGATGATGCAGTCCGCGCCCATGAGGCGGGCGGCGGCCACGGTCTTCAACAGATGCTGCGCGACCAGCGTGTCGACGGTCGGCACGCCGGTGATGTCGATGATGGCGATCGTGGCGCCGGTGTCGACGATTTTCTGCAGCAGACTCTCCATCACCACCTGCGTACGCTCGCTGTCGAGCGTGCCGATGAGGGGCAGCGCGAGGATGTTTTCCCACAACTCCACCACGGGCGTCGACAGTTCCAACAGCTCGCGTTGCTGACTCTGGATCACGGACTCGCGAGACGTCAGGAACGACTCCGTGGTGTACAGTGCGAGGCGATCGAGAACGACCGTCGTGACCCACAGCTCGTCCGCGAGAGCCTGGGCGTCCTTGATCTCGTCGCGCAGTCTTTCGAAGAGCGCCTGTTTCAGGGACAGCACGAAAGTGGCTGTTTCGGTCGGCGTGAAACCCTGTTGTGCGCGCGAGCGCGAGATGCTCGACAGAAACTCCTTCACCGGGTTCCAGTCGGCGCTGTCCAGATTGTCGACCCGGCCGCTTTCCAGCGCCGGTCGCAGCAGGCTGAGCAGATCGCGCGACTGCTCGCGCAGCTCGTTCTCCTTCATCAGGTCCGCCCGCAACGTGGCGGAGGCGAGCTGCAGCCTCATCCACTCGGCCAGGAGCTCCTTTTCGTATTTCACGAGGACGCTGCGTATAGTCTGGCCTGCTGATGAGGGCATCAGGGGATCTCCGGCGGCAACCGCTTCTAGGACTTATAGTGCGCCGGCGGCTCCCCGGCGGTGGCTTCCGACTCCCCCCACGACGAGAATGGAGTGTTAGAAGGTCCGCGATTGTGCCGAACGGCGCCACGTCCACGCAAGCGCAAGCGTTGCCATCAGGAGCAGCGCGGCTCCCGCGTTGTGAGCAGTGGCCAGCCAGAGGGGGAAACCGCGCAGCACCATGGTGATGCCGATCGACAATTGCAGGACCAGCGCGACCAGTACCGCAATCGCAGCAAACCGCGGAGCGGACTGCCTCGTCCGTGCGAGGGTCACGAGGGCAGTCGTGCCGAGCACCAGCGCCGTGACCAGTGCGCCCATACGGTGCGTCAGGTGGATGGCCACGCGCGCGGGATTGTCCAGAACGCCTCCCTCGAAGTTGATCGAGAGCCCCCGCCAGAGCACAAACGCATTGCCGTAGTCCGCGTGCGGCCACCAGGCGTTCTGACACTTCGGGAAGTCCGGACAGGCGACCGCTGCGTAGTTGCTGCTCGTCCATCCTCCCAAGGCAATCTGGACGCCGAGCACGCAGAGCGCAAAGACCACCAGCGCCCGAATGCCCGCTCCCTGATCTGGCCCCGCGGGATGTACGGCACCCCAGTGTTTTCGGGGCAACGAGAGGAACAGCCACCACATCAATCCGAGCGTCGTGAGCCCGAACAGCAGATGCAGCGTGACGATCAGCGGTTTCAGCAGCAACGTCACCGTCAGCATCCCCAACACGGCCTGCAGGATGACGATTCCGAACAGTGCCAGCGCGTAGCGCGGCGGCACGATGCGCGCTTCTCGCGTGGCGATCGCGAACGCGGCGAGCAGGACGATGATCAGAACCAGTGTCCCGGCCGCGTAGCGGTGCGTCATCTCACGCCAGGCCTTGCCCGCCTGCAGCGGCCTGTTCGGATAGGCCGCCTGGGCAGAGGCGCTCTGCTCTGCGCCCACTACCGTGGCGTGTCCGTAACATCCCGGCCAGTCGGGACAGCCGAGGCCCGCCGCCGACAGCCGCACGTACGCACCGAGAACGACGACGCAGAAACCGAGCAGCACGCCGGCTAGAGCGAGGCGAGTAATCCACGAGGTGGCGGGCTGCCTGACCACGCGCTAACCGATGCTCGACAGGTTCAGCAGCTTCTGCAGATCCTGCAGCAACCCCTTCGCCTTCTGGTGTGTGTCGAAACGCATCATCAGGTTTCCCAGGGGGTCGACGATGAACAGCGAGCTCTCGCGGTCGCCCGGGAACTGCTGCAACAAAGCGTTCGCGTTCGCCCCGGATGCGTCCACCACCACCATGCCTGCATGCTCCCGTGCGAGGAAGGAGTGGTCGCAACAATCGGACGTGACCAGAAACACGCGGTCGACGCGTGTCATGTCTCTGTTCAACGCAATGCGCGTTTGCCGCATCACATACAGGGCGTTGCGGCAGCTCGCGTCGCATTGACCCGAACCGATGTAAACGATCGACCACCTGTGATGGAACAGCGAGCCGCTCCCGGGCACCCCCGACAGCAGGGGCAGCTTGACGGCAGGCAGCGGACGGGCCGGAGCGATCAGTTCGCCATGATTCACATGGGATGCGGGGCGCCACGCTGTGCCGTAGTACATCCAGAACGACAGCAGCAGCGGTACCAGGAACAGCCCCGCCAACACAGCGAGCATGCGCAGGTTGCGCATCTGCAGCTCGGACGACGGCGAAGGCGCACTCACTCAGGCAGCCTCCTGCCGCTTGCGCAGGCTCAGCCTGACCCAGAGGAACAGCAGCACGGCTGCGAAGGCCCACCACTGAACGGCGTAGGACCAGTGACGCGCCGGCTCCAGCCCCGGCGGATGCCAGTCGCGCACATAACCGTCCGGATCGTGGGCGTCGAGCAGGACGAGATCCGGCTCCAGGGGCGTCCCGAGTGCGTCACTCAGCTGATTCATCGTGGGAAAGCTGGTGACCTTCGGCCAGGGCCCCTGCGGGGACGGCGCGGCCCGGCCACTGGCCAGTCCCGCGCTCGGAAGTTTCGACACTCGCCCGGTCACGGTGATCGCGTCGTGTGACTGAATGGCTACTCCGGGCAGGCGCGACCGCACTCCGGAGAATGGCACCCAGCCGCGATCGACGAGAGCGACATCGCCGGCACCCCGCAACAAGGGAGTCAGCACTTCGTAGCCGGGCCGTCCGGCATAGGAGCGGTTGTCCAGCAGGAACTGGTGAGCTTCATCGTATCGGCCTGCCACGCTGACACGCTGGAATTGCGCAACTGAGCTCAAGGGCCGGGTTCCCAGGGTCATGACGCTGTCAGCGCCACGCGCGAAGCGGTCCCAGGCCTCCTGGCGGTCATTGCCTCGATGCCATTGCCACCGGCCGAGATACACGAACAGCGCGCCCAGCACGACCGTCAGGACGGTGAACTTCAGCGAGGGCGAAAATACCCGGGGGCCGAGGCGAATTTCCATGTGCCTACGCGATGGCCGACAATGGGACGGCCATCATCCGCCAAGCCTCAACATGCAAAATCTGATTCGTGTGGC